>NZ_JBSWCE010000004.1:0-246780 GCF_056780015.1 Micromonospora sp. R311 | reverse complement strand
CACCAGGAAGATCACGATGAACGTCGCCGAGATCCAGAACAGCGGCTTGCGGCGCAGGTCACGCCACGCGTCCCCGAACAGGCCCCGCGGCTTGTCGGCACGGGCGCTGCCCGGCAGCCCCGGATTGACCGGCGCGCCGATCTCGCTCGGCTGCTCGGGCCGGGGTGCGGAGACGATCGACGCGGTGCTCGGATCACTCATGACGGCTCCTCCCGGGCAGGGCGGCGTGGAGCAGATCCACCAGCAGGTCTATCAGGAAAGTGGCCGGCGCCACAACCACGATGGGGACGAGGGTTGCCGGCCCGACAGCGGACGAGCGTGGTCAGTAGACCGGGTCGTGCGGGTTCGAGTGCGCGAACCACACCTCCACCGTGGAGTCCCGCTCGTCGACCCGCAGTTGCGCGCAGAGCCGGTAGGGGTTGGCCAACCCGGCGACCGGCCGGCAGGCGATCACCGGCTCCGGCGCGAAGTCGTACCGGGTCACGGCCCAGCCCCTCGTCTCGGCCAGATGCCGGCCCAACCGCCGCGTGAGATCGCGCGCGTTCGCACCGTCGGTGGCGGCCACGGTGAACCGCCGCACGCAGGAGCGACCGGGAGCTGCGCAGGCTGCCTCCTCGCCGAGCAGCACGACGGCCGGTGGCAGCGGCAGGAAGGCGTCTCGCGGGGGCATGGGCTCGCCGTCGAGCACCGGCACCGCGGCGGTCGCGCCGACGCCGACCACCCAGGCCACCAGTCCGGCCGTACGACGCCAGCCCGGTGCCGGCAGCGGCGCCCGGCTCGTCCGGTGCCACCCGACCTCGACCGCGACCCCGATCGCGACCAGGCAACCGGCGGCCACCAGGTAGGAACGCAGCCCGTCGTCGACCGTCGGCGGGGTGGCGTACCCGGCGAACCGGGCCGTCCCCACCGACCAGGCGGCAACGCATCCGACCAGCGCCAGACCAACGACCCGGCCGACCTGGCGGGACCGGCCGATCAGCGCCCAGGCGAGCGGCAGGATCAGCACGACCGGAACGATCACCGCCACCTCCCCGGGGGCCAGCAGCTCGTCCGCGACCGGCTCTCCGGGCTGGATCACCGGCCACACGGGCGCTGTCGCGACCAGCGCGGCCAGGCCGATCAGCAGCCGGGACCGCCACCCCCAGCGACACGGCGGCCAGGCCGCGGACCGGCGGACGCGTTGCCGCAGATCGGTTACGCGCACGAGGGCTCTTCTCCCCTGATCGGTGGTGGGCCGCGGCTTGGACGGGCCAGGGGCGGCTCCGGTTCCCCCTCGGGGAAAGGCTCACCGGCTCGAACGCGCCCCGGAGGCAGTCCGCCCAGAGACGGTCAGCTCTCCCGGTACGGGGGCAGCCCGAGCGCGGCACGGACCTTCCCGGCCTCCTCGGCGCCGCTGTGCGCCGCCGCCGCGCGGATCTCCCGCAGCAACGCCTCGGCGTCCGCCGCCTCGCCAGCGCGCCGCCAGTGCCGCAACGCGACGTCGTTCTCCTTCAGCAGGGCGGCCATCGGGGCGCGGGCCTGCTCCGGCCAGGCCGTCTCCCGCAGCGCCACCGCGTGCGCGGCGTTCGTCCGGGCCACCTCCGCGGCCAGCTTCCGCACCGTCCGCCACGGCTGCCCCGCGTTGGCCGCCGTCTCGAGCTTCTCCAAAGCGGTGTTGTACGGCTCGACGATCGCCAGGTAGCGGCTCTTCGCCTCCTCCGGCGTCAGCGCGGCCGGCGTGGGTGACGTGGTCGGCGTGCCGCCCTGCCAGGCCGGCTGCCGGGTCGGGGGCTCGGTCTGGTCGCCGCCACCGCAACCGGCGAGCACCACGGTCAGGGCCAGGGCGGCCGTCCAGCGACGCACGGGCATTCCCCTCTGTCGAGCTGTGGAACAGCCGGAGTCTAGGGGGCGGCCGGCACCCGCGGGGGCCCCGCCTCTCCGCCGACCCCCGCGACGCCGGTCGACCGCGCCGGCAGGATCTTGACCGGGGAAAATCGCAGGTCATAGGCTCCGATCAATGTGAGCCGGTTCCCGGGAAGGGACACACGACATGGCCCCAGCGACGCGTCCGGTCTGGACGGTTCCTCCGCGACGGTTGGCGAGCGCCACCGTGGTCGCGCTCCTGCTCGGCATGACGCCCCTGCTGGGCGGTACGCCGGCCGAAGCCGCACCCCGGCCCGCCCCCTGCAGCAACGACCCGAGCGCCCGGCTGGCCACCGTGCCCAGCCCGGAGCAGGCGCTCGGCTTCCCGCTCGGCCTCGGCCAAGAGCGGGTCGTCACCACCGGCGAGATCGGCCAGTACCTGGACGCCGTGGACGCCGCCTCCGACCGGGTCGTCACCGGCGTCCTGGGCACCAGCGTGCTCGGCCAGCCGCTGCCGTACGCGGTGGTGTCCACCGAGCGCAACGTCCGGCCGGCCACCCTGCGGAAGATCGCCGAGGACGTCCGCGACCTGCGGGACCCGCGCCGCACCTCGGCGCGCGAGGTGGCCGAGACCGCCGGCGGTCCGGCCATCGTCTGGGTGACCGGGAACGTGCACGGCGGCGAGAAGAGCGGCGCCGACGCCGCGCTCAAGACGCTGTACGAGTTGGCGTCCGGGCTCTCCTGCGACGTCGCCCGACGCAACGAGAACCTGGTCACCGTCATCGTGCCGACACAGAACCCGGACGGCCGGGACGCCAGCCGGCGGCAGAACGAGTTCGGCTTCGACCTGAACCGGGACTGGTTCGCCCGTACCCAGCGGGAGACCGACAGCAAGCTCGAACTGATGCGGCGGTACCCGCCGCAGGTCTTCATCGACGCGCACGAGATGGGCGGCCGGCAGTACTTCTTCCCGCCCAACGCCGACCCGATCCACCACGAGATCGCCGGCGAGGCGGTCGACTGGATCAACCGGATCGGCGAGGCGAACAAGGCCGGCTTCGGCTACAACGGCGCCTGCGGCGGCGCGGTCACCACCGAGTGCTACTTCAACTACTCCACCTACGACCTGTTCTTCATGGGCTACGGCGACACGGTGCCGGCCGCCGGCTTCGGCGCCGCCGGCATGACCTTCGAGAAGGGCAGCGCCTCGGCGGTGCCCGACCGGGTGCAGCAGCAGTTCCACACCCAGTGGTCAACCCTGGGCTGGGCCGCGGCGCACAAGCGCGAGCTGCTGACCGGCTACTTCCAGATCTGGCGGGACGCGCTGACCCAGGGCCGCGCCGGCGCGCTGGAGCCGAACGAGGTGGTCCAGCCCACCAACACGGTGCAGTTCCCGGTGCCGGACATCCGGATCCGCTCGTACTTCCTGCTGCCCGACCGGCAGCTCGCCGACGTACGCCAACTGGTCGAGCGGCTGCGGCGGATGGACGTCGAGGTGTACGAGGTGCAGCGGCCGACCCGGTTGCCGACCGCGCGGATCTTCGGTGGGCGCGGCGCCACCAACCTCACCGTGCCGAAGGGCGCGTACTGGATCCCGATGGACCAGCCGCAGAAGCACTGGATCCAGGCGATCATGGGTGAGGATCCGTACACCCCGTTCCCGTACTTCTACGACGTGTCGTCCTGGAGCAACCCGCTGCTGATGGGCGTGTCCGCCGTCTACACCGGCGACGACGTCCGGCCACGGGCGCGACTGGTCCGGCAGATCAGCGGCGGCCGGAGCGCCCCGGCGGCACCGTGGGGTTCGTACGCCTACCCGCTGGACTCCGCCGCGGCCGCGGAGTTCACCTTCGCGCTGCTGCGTCGGGGCGTACCGCTGGTGCGCGACCTGGACAGCGGTGTGGTCGGCCTGCCGGCGACCCGGCTGACCCGGGAGGTCGACCGGCTCGCCGAGTCGCTCGGGGTGACGCTGACCCTGCGCGGACCGGTCGGCGGGACCCGGCTCGCCCTGCCGGACGTGGGGCTGTTCCAGGGCACCGGCATCTCCACCACGTCCGGCTCGCACGGCGAGGCCCGGTACGTGCTCGGCAAGCGGTGGGGGCTGGATCTGACGCCGGTGACCACGGCCGACATCAACGACAACACCGAGGCGTTCACCGGCCGCACGGTGCTGCTGGTGCCGGACGGCAGCAGCCCGACCGGCGGCCTCACCGCCGCCGGGCAGGCCAACCTGCGGAACTGGATCGCGCAGGGCCACACCTACCTCGGGCTGCGCAACGAGGGCACCCGGATGGCCCGGGCCGCCGGGCTCACCTCCACCACCGAGCAGCCGAAACCGACCGGCTACACGGTGATCGGCTCGCACCTGCGGGTGGACGTCGACCACGACAGCCCGGTCGCGCTGGGCCGCCCGGCGGAGGACTTCGAGTTCAACAACAACGACCCCATCCTGACCCCGAGCAGCACCGGGACCAACGTGCTCCGCTACCCGACCGGCGACACCTTCTGGGCCAACGGCTACACCGTCGGCACCGACGCGTTGAAGGGGACGGTCGCGCTGGTCGACGAGCCGACCGGGGCCGGGCGGGCGGTGCTGTTCGCGTTCAACCCGCTCTTCCGGGCGTACAACGAGAACGGGCTGCACCTGGTGGCCAACGCGCTGCTGCACCCCGGCGGGCCGGCGCAGCGCGGCGCCGCGGCGCGCGGCGTCGAGCCGGCCCGCGCGGCCGCCGCGGCCGCGCCGGTCCCGGCGGACCTCGGCGGTGGTTGGCGGCCGATCACCATCGAGGTGGCCCCCGCCGACCTGGACCGCACCCGGGCGATCGTCGCGGGCTTCACCGGTGACGGCCGGACGTCCGTGGCGAACGGCTCGGCCTACCTGGTGATCCCGAACCCGGAGGGGCGCCAGGCCGATGAGCACCCGTTCCTCGGTGACCTGGTGCGGGCCCTGCGGGACGCCCGGGTGCCGCTGCGGTCCGTGGTGGGCTGAGGCCCGCCTGTCGATGGTCCGGCCGGTCGCGTCACGGCCGGCCGGACCACCGCCTGCCGCGACGGCGGGCGCCGGACGCGTCAGGCGGGCTGCGCGGTCAGCAGGTAGTCGTCCGCCTCGGGGCTCCAGCGCAGGTCCACGGCGCCGCTGGTGGCGGCCGCCTTGCAGAACTGGAGGAAGCTGCGGTAGCCGAGCTTCTTCTCGCTGAAGTCGGGCCGGGCCCGGCGTAGCTGGTTCTTCAGGCCGGACAGCGCCACCGCGCCGTCGCCACCGGCCAGATCGAGCACCACGGTGCGGAGCAGCCCGAAGGCCACCTCGCGGTCGCCGTGCTCGGGCAGGGAGACCTCCGGATCGCCCTTGGCGGGACCCTCCGCCAGCTCGACGACGTTGTGCTGGGCCAGGTGGCGCAGCAGTTCCCCGAACGTGCGGAAGCCGTAGTCGGACTCGCTGAAGGTCGGGTCCTTGCGCAGCAGGGTGCGCTTGAGCCGCGAGGCGGTCACCGCGCCCTCGGAGCTGCCCTGCAGGCCGGCCACCGTCTGGGCGACCAGGACGGAGAGCGTGTCGACGTCGCGGGCCCGCTCCTCGACCGCCGGCGGCGCCTCGGGCTCCTGCTCCACCTGCTCCGCCTGCTTCGGCTCCGGGCTGGGCAGCCGGGCCGGTCGGCCGCGCCGGGCCCGGGTCGACGGGATGTCGACGCCCTCCAGCCGGTCGTAGTAGAGGAACTCGTCGCACGCGGGCGGGAGCAGCGCCGAGGTGGACTTCTCGACCCCGACGCCGATCACCCGCTTGTTGAGCTCGCGCAGCTTGTGCACCAGCGGGGTGAAGTCGCTGTCGCCGGTGCAGATCACGAACGTCGAGATGTAGTCGCGTTCGAAGGCCAGCTCCACGGCGTCGACGGCCATCTTGATGTCGGCCGCGTTCTTGCGGGTGGCCCCCATCCGCTGGGGGATCTCGATGAGCTCGACGTGCGACCGGGTGAGCATCCGGCGGTCCTCGTCGAAGTACGACCAGTCCGCGTACGCCCGCCGCACCACCACCCGCCCGCGCTCGGCGAGCGCGTCGGCGATGGGACGGAAGTCGAAGGCCATGCCGCCGTGATGGTCGCGCGCTCCCAGCGCGAGGTTCTCGTAGTCGAGGAACAGGGCGATCCGGTCTTCTTGATCCACGGCTGACAGCCTACGCCCGGCGCCCGTCCCGGGCCGGCAACCGCGGGGCACCGGCGCGAGCGGGGCCAACCACCCGCTTGGGAACCGGAGCAACAAACTGGCAACAGTCTTGACAAATGAAACGCCCATCGACAAACATCGCTAGAGAGCGCTCTCTCAAACGCCGACCGGTCACGGCGCAGCGGCGTGCGCCGGGACCGGACCACCGCGGCCCCTCCCCTCCGGCCGCCACCACCGCCCCCTGATCCCGACCCGCCCACAGGAGATCCCATGTTCACCGCCCTTCGCCGGCCACGCGCGCTCGTCCTCGCCGCAGTCGCGGTCGTCGGTCTCACCGCAGCCCTCGTCCTGCCCAGCCGCTCCGACACCGCCGAGGCGGCCATCGGCGGGATCACCTGGCAGGACGAGTTCAACGCGCCCGCCGGCACCCCGGTCGACCAGAGCAGGTGGCGGTTCGACATCGGCGGGAGCGGCTGGGGCAACAACGAGCGGCAGTACTACACCAACAGCACGAGCAACGCCGTGCACGACGGCCAGGGCAACCTCGTCATCACCGCCCGCCGGGAGAACCCGGCCAACTACCAGTGCCACTACGGCCGGTGCGAGTACACCTCCGCCCGGCTGCTGACGGCGGCCACCTTCACCCAGGCGTACGGGCGGTTCGAGGCCCGCATCAAGATCCCGCGCGGGCAGGGCATCTGGCCGGCGTTCTGGATGCTCGGCAACAACATGGGCACCGTCGGCTGGCCGGCCGCCGGCGAGATCGACATCATGGAGAACATCGGCCGGGAGCCGAACACCGTCTACGGCACCATCCACGGCCCGGGCTACTCCGGCGGCGGCGGCATCACCGGCAGCCGCACCATCGGCCAGCCGCTGGCCGACGCCTTCCACACCTACCGGGTGGACTGGGAGCCGAACTCGATCATCTGGTACCTGGACGGCGTCGAGTACCACCGGGTCGACCCGAGCCGGCTCGGCGGCAACCGCTGGGTGTTCGACCACCCGTTCTTCATGATCCTCAACGTGGCGGTCGGCGGTAACTGGCCCGGCTACCCGGACGCCTCCACCCAGTTCCCGCAGCAGATGCTGGTCGACTACGTACGGGTCTCCGGCTACACCTCGGGCGGCACCCCGCCGCCGTCCGGCACCAGCCGGATCCGGGGCACGCACAGCGGCCGGTGCATCGACATCCCCGGCGCCAACCCGGTCGAGGGGGCGAAGCTGCAGATCTGGGACTGCAACACCACCGCCGCGCAGGCGTGGACCTTCGCCGCCGACGGCACCGTCCAGGCGATGGGCAAGTGCATGGACCCGGCCTGGGCCGGCACGGCCAACGGCACCGAGGTCAACCTGGTCAGCTGCAACGGCAACCCGGCGCAACGCTTCACCCTCAACGGCGCCGGCGACCTGGTGAACCTCAACAGCAACCGGTGCGTCGACGTGCGGGACTGGGTCGCCACCAACGGCGGCAAGCTGCAACTGTGGGACTGCACCGGCGGCGCCAACCAGAAGTGGTCGCGCGTCTGAGCCGGAGCGCCGGCCCGCCGCCGCGGCGGCCGCGAGGTCGAGGGGTCGTACGCCGATCGGCGTACGACCCCTCCCCCACGGCCACGGCCACCGCCGCGCGAATGCCCGCCATGCCGTGAAGCGACGCCCGCGTGGGGCGTAAGTTCGGTGCCATCGGGGCCGGGTGGACCGGCGGTACGAGACGAGGGTGGCATGACGGGGACGACGCGGACTCCGCTGCGGGTCGGCCTGCTGGGCTACGGGATCGCCGGGCGGGTGTTCCACGCCCCGCTGATCGCCGCGACGCCGGGGCTGCGGTTGGAGGTCGTGGTGACCCGCGACCCGCAGCGACGCGACCAGGTCCGGCAGGATCACCCGGACGCCCGGATCGTCGACGACGCCGAGCAGCTCTGGCGCTCACCGGACGCGCTCGACCTGGTCGTAGTGGCGACGCCGAACCGGCAGCACGTGCCGATGGCCCGGGCGGCGGTGGCCGCCGGGCTGGCGGTGGTGGTGGACAAGCCGCTCGCCGCCACCGCCGCGCAGGGCCGGGACCTGGTCGACGAGGCCGCCCGGCGCGGGGTGCCGCTGACGGTGTTCCACAACCGGCGCTGGGACGGCGACTTCCTGACCGCCCGCCGCCTGGTCGAGGAGGGCGCGCTGGGGAAGGTGGCCCGCTTCGAGTCCCGCTTCGAACGCTGGCGGCCGGCGATCAAACCCGGCTGGCGGGAGCTCGGGAGCCCCGACGAGGCCGGCGGCACCCTCTACGACCTGGGCGCCCACCTCGTCGACCAGGCGGTGCAGCTGTTCGGCCCGGTACGCGGCGTCTACGCCGAGGTGGACCGTCGGCGGCCGGGTGCCCAGGTCGACGACGACGCGTTCGTCGCGCTGACCCACACCAACGGCATCCGCTCCCACCTCTGGATGACCGCGCTGGCGGCGCAACTCGGGCCGCGCCTGCGGATCCTCGGCGACCGCGCCGCCTACACCAGCTACGGGCTCGACGTGCAGGAGGCGGCGCTGCGCGACGGCGGCCGGCCGGGCACGCCGGGCTGGGGCGAGGTCCCTCCCGAGCGGTACGGCCAGCTCGGCGTCGACGGCGACCTGCGGCCGGTGCCCACCGAGCCCGGCCGCTACCAGAGCTTCTACCAGCAGGTGGTGGCGGCGTTGCGGGACGGCGCGCCGATGCCGGTCGACCCGTACGACGCCGTCGACACGGTCGCGCTGATCGAGCTGGCCCACCTGTCCGCCGTCGAGGGCACGGTGCTGACCGTGGCCCCGACCGGCCCGTCGATCCACGCCTGAACAGGAGGAGGGCAGCATGCCGGACAGCGAGCGGGAGGCCGAGCTGCTCGACGCGGAGCGCCGCCTCCAGGCCGCGCAACGCGCCGGGGACGTGGCCGCCCTCGACCAGCTGCTGGACGACCACCTGATCACCATCGGCCCGGACGGCAACCGGTACGGCAAGCGGGACGACCTGGCCGCCCACCGGAGCCGGAGCTCGATCATCGACGAGCTGGCCGAGGAGGAACTGGACCTGATCGTCGAGGGCAGCACCGGGGTGACGATCTTCGTGGGCCGGGTGACGGGACTGTTCGGCGGCGCACCGTTCGCGGCGCGGCTGCGCTACACCCGCACCTGGGTCTACGACGACGAGCGCGGTTGGCGGATCCTCGCCGCGCACATCAGCCCGGCCTGAACGCGGTCAACCAACTCCGGCTCCGGTCCCGCCGCCCGGTTCTTCGCGGCCCGGCCCGGCGCCCGCCCGGCCCGGCGCTCGCCCGCCCTGGAGCGCGGCCGGCCCGGCGCTCGCCGGCCCAGTGGTCGCCCGGCCCGGCGTCACAGGCCGGCGCAGGGGTTGTCGTTGACCGTGCAGCCGTCCGGCGCCCGCCTGACCCCGGCGTCGCGGACGTCGAACTGGACCATCTGCGATCCACCGCCGGGGACGGGTGGCCCGGTGAAGGTCACGACCTGCCCGTCCTGCTGCCACTCCACCTTCCTCGCGTCGGTGACCGTGCTGCCCTCGGGCAGCGTGACGATCAGCTTCCAGTCCGCCGCCGCGCTGCCGGGATTGTCGATCACCACCTCGCCGGTGTAGCCGAGGAGACGAGATCTCACGGTTTCGTAGCGGGCGGTCAGCGCGGGCGCCGAGGGCGTGGCCGAGGCGGACGTGGCCGAGGGCTTCGTCGTGGGGGTCCGACTCGGGCGGGCGTTGCTGGAGGTGGAGCTCCGCGCGGTGCGCGAGGACGGGATCGGCTGGGCGGGACGGTTCGTGGCGGTCGGAGCGGTCGGCAGCGCCGCGGAGTCCGACCCGGCGGGGCGTTCCGGCTCGCCCGGCAGCACCGCCCACACCGCCACCGCACCGGCAGCGAGTACGGCGGCGGCCACCGCCGCGATCAGCACCGGAAGACGGCGTCGGCCGCCGGCCCGTGCCGGCTCGGGCGCCGCCGTCACCGGCAGCTCGGCCGTCATGCCGGGCTCGCCACGTCGCAGGTCGACCTGCTGGAAGGCCAACCAGTCGAGGATCGCCGGGAGCCGACCGGTCAGCGTCTGCTGGTAGAACTCCTCGCGGCGTTCGCGCTGGTCGTCCGGCCAGCTGCCGTGCTCCAGGACCTCGCTGACCGAGAGCCGGCAGCCCTCGGCGGTGGGGGCGATGGTGCAGGTCAGCCGGGTACGCCGGTCGGCCTCCTGGCAGCGCAACGCGAGCAGCTCCGGCTCCCGCCGGTCGACCACCTCCGCGTCCACGGCGGCGTCGAAGCCGGGCAGGGCCGCCGTGTGCAGCAGCACCCGCCCGTCCGCTCCCGTCACCGGCTCAGCCTGGGTGAACCACCGGGCCAACAGCCCACGATCCGTCAACGTGCGCCACACCCGGTCAGCGGGGTGGAACAGGTCGACCTGCGCGCCGATCTCAGTCACGGCGGCACTCTACGGCTCGAACCGCCGAGCGGCGCGGCAAGGTGGACCGATCGGCACCGGCGACGACAGCCCGTCGATGGTCGACTGCGGACGGTGTTCGTTGCGGTGCCCGAGTCAGGGCCGGGCGGAACGCCGAGGGTGGGGACGTCCCGCCCAGCCGTGGCCAGTCACGCACCTCGACTGTCCACAGTGTTGCGTCGCCGATCATGCCCCAGGGGCTACATCGATGTAAACCCCCAGATCGATCGCACCACGACTCCCACGGTCACCGGGGCATCGCCACCGGCGCCTCGGTCAGCCGGTGTCGCCACCGGCGAAGGTGGCGAACGGGATGGGACAGCGTGGGCTGTCGGCGCACTCGGCCAGATCGTCGCAGCCGGCGTCGACCGCCGCGCGCAGCGTTCCGGCGATCGCCCGCAGGTCGGCGATCCGCGCCTCGACCTCGGCCAGCTTGGCCTCCGCGTGGGCCCGCAGACCGGCGTCGGAGCCGCGCCGGTGGCGGCCGGTGTCCAGCAGGTCGGCGACCTCGTCGAGGGTGAACCCGAGCCGCTGGGCGGCCTTGATCACCCGCAGCAGGGTGACCGTCCGGTCGGGATAGAGCCGGTGCCCGCCGAGGCTGCGGCGGGGTGCGGCGAGCAGCCCGCGCCGCTCGTAGTAACGCAGCGTCTGGGGGTTGACCCCGGCCGCCGCGGCGACCTGCCCGCTGCGCAGGCCACCCGCGCCGCCACCCTGGTCACTCAGGCCGCCATCCTTGCCATCCGGGCCGGCCACACCGACCCGGCCCGGGCCGCTCACGCCGCCATCCTGGTCGCCGCACGGGTGGCGAGCGCGTCCAGGACCTCGACGTGCCCGTCGGGGACCCGCACCTCCACCTCGACAGCCCCGCTCACATGGCTGATCGTGAAGGTGAAGAAGGAGCAGCAGGAGGTTTCCCGTCCGGTCAGGTCCCGCACCATACCCTCGGACGCGGGATCGAGGCGCCAGCGCAAGCGGGTCGGGGCCAACCGCCACTGCTTGCGCAGCGCGAAGGCGAACAGGTCGTCGAACTCGGCCAGCCGCACGGGCCGATCCGCCGTTGGCAGGGTGCACGCGGACGGCACCCAGCTCTGCTCGATGCTCATGCCCCGACGCTAACCCCGTACCCCGGTACCGGATGCAACCCGCACCCAACTGGCTCCGGCCCTTGACCGCCGGCCGGGGCGGCGGGAGGTGAGGATGGCGAGGGTCTCCGCTCGGACCTCGTGGGGTGCATGGGTGAGTCGACGGTGGGCCTGCTCCGCATCCCGGGGAACCGGCCTGGCGATCCCGCTGCATCCGCACAGTTACGGTCAGCTGCGGCTGCGATCGGCGGATCCGGGCCGCCGCGCCCCCGTCGGCCCCGGCATCCTCCCGGACCCACATCCGCCGGTCAGGCATGCCCACGTGCCCGCGCGGCTGCCGGCAGATCCGCCCCGACGTTGTTAGCTTGAGTCGACGGATCAGCGAATCAACGACGACTCGGGAGCTGGATGCTCCACCGCGTGACACCCCTTGATCAGCCACCCCTGCGTGAACCGCCGCACTGTTGCGCCCGGCCCCGCCTGTGCCGGGTGGCGCGATTCCGCAAGAGGGAGGGGTGAGGTGACCGACGCTTCCAGCGGGGATCCGACGTCGAAGGGACCCGATCGACGGTGGGTCGACCGCGGACGGGATCTGGGCACGCGGGTCACGGGGGGTTTGCGGGCCCTCTGGGAGCAGGTGACTCCCGCGCTGCGGAGACTGAAATCCGCCGTGGCAGGGGAACTGCCCTCGCCACCGCCTGACGAACTCGTCGAGCGACGAGATGTGTCGGGGCCGATCGTGGTCCCTGCTCGAGGGTACGTCTTCGGCTTCACCGTCCGCGCCACCCTCACCTGGTCATCCAGGGGCGTCCGACCGGAGGTGCTGAGCTGGTGCGCGCACCACTTCATGCCGGACGTGGTGCAGCGGGTGAGGCGGGTCGCCCTCGGGCAGGCCCGCAAGCTGCCCGCACACCGGGCTGGCGAACTGGAGATCGCACTGCAGCGGGCGCTCACCGAGCAGGATCCGCCCCCGTGGAGCTACCAGCGCGGGGCGGTGAGAGTCGAGTGCCGACCAGAGGTGTCGGTCCGACTCGAAGAACGAGTCAGACAGCTCCTCCAGCCGTACTCGGAACGCCTGATCGAGCTGGAGTGCCAGAACGACCTCTACCGGAGACGCGCGCAGTACGCCGAGCAGCTGAACCGGCAGTGGGTGGCGATCATGGATGAGTTTGTCGACTCTCCCGCTCCGCCCGAGGCTGCCCAGGCGATCAAGGAGGAGCTGGACCGCGCCAGGCAACACATGATGGCGGAGCAGAAGGCTGCCGCGCAGTGGAGCCAGGACCTGCTACGCGAGCGGCGGAGCCACGAAGGTATCTTCGAGCCCTTCATGGAGGTCGACATCGTCACGCCGCGAGCGCAGGGCCAATCCCACGAGTCGTCCGGGCAATCCGGTGAGGCGACCCCGAGCGACTCCTCGTCGGATTCCCTGTGACCTGCTCGCCGTCACGCTGGCCGACGGTCCGGCCAGCTACCCCTGCTGCTCCCGAGCTGCTCGCAGCCGGTCTGCCAACTCACGGACTGCCGCGGCGTATCGATCGTCCGATTCACGTGGCATGTGCCCCTGCACCTCCGGCGGGGCGCTGTCCCCGGGCTGAGCCAGCACGTTTTCGGGGTCGCGTAGGCGACGGTCCACCAACGCGGCCGGCGGAGGGCGCCGGGGCGGGTCCCCCGGCCGATGCCCGGAGAAGATCCAGCCGCCGATGGGGTCGGTGTCACGCCACAGGTTCAACCAGCGCCACCCGATCCGGTCGCCGATCTCGTGCAGCACGGGCTCGCCGACATACGCGGGGTGCAGCTGAGCGTAGAGTCGCTTGAGGGGAGAGGCATCGGTGAGCAGCGCGACTCGTTGCCGCACCTCTGCGGGCAGTCGCAGCACGGTCGCGGCCAGAATGACCGACCCGTGGCTGTGTCCGCTGAGCACCACCCCGTCGTGGCGCCGCACCAGCCGGCAGATCCGGTCTGTCAGCTCCGGCACGGCGCGGTCGGTGTAGCAGGGCGGCGCGAACGGGTGGGCCGCGCGGGGCCAGAAGGTGCCGAGGTCCCACAGCACTCCGACGTAGCGGCGAAACCCCGCCGTCTCGTGCGCGAAGAGCCCGCCCACCAGGAGCCCGCCGACGACCGCGAGGATCATGTAGCTGCTGATGGCCATCAGCACGCTCACCGCCCCGCTCGGCACGCCGAGGTGGCCCCGCACCAGCGAGCCGGGCTCCAGGCCCACAAGGGCCAGCACCCCGGCCGCGAGCCCGATCACGGTCAGGCACGCGTAGGCGATGCCCAGTGAGCCCAGCTGCTCGGTGAGAGAGGCCCGGATCACCGCTTTCCTCACCCGTTGCACCTGAGTGTGCGCTTCCGGAGGAGGAGCTGGGTAGTCCCGGGCCACGATGGCCGCCCCGGCCCGCCGACGCTCCGCGCGAGCCGACAGGATGATGATGGCCCACGCCGCCGCGCCGGCGATCGTGGTCAGGAAGAAGGCCACGATCGCCCACCGGTACGCCGGCGCCGGCACCGCCGGGTCGTTGGCCTGCAGCACGAACGTCGGCCCGCTGAGCACGGACGCCGCACGATAGACCACCTCGCCGGAGAGGGCCCCGGCCAGACCCGCCGCGACTGTGGCGACGACGACGGCGCCCAACCCGCGCAGCAGCGCCGGCCGGCGGTCCCGCCCGCCGGGACGCCACAGCACCAGTACGGCGAGCGCGACGAGCAGCACCGTCTGAGCGCCGAAGACGATGGCGACAATGTCGTCGTACCTGGGCAGCCCGTCCGACGGCGGCCAGCGGACCCTTTCCACGGCGACGACCCCGAGCGTCGCGACCGTCAGGCCGCCGGCCACGACGTGCAGGATGACAGGCATCCGATCCGTGGTGGTGGCGGTCGACGTCGGCTCCAGTAGGCCCGGGACGCAGAGCAGCACGACACACGCGGCCAGCAGCGCTCCGGCGAGCGCGGACAGCACGACCACCGTCACGGACGTCCCGGCGGCGGCGCGTGCGGCGAGCAGCACGAGGTCCAGCGTGACGAAAGCAGCGGCGACGTGGATCGCGCGAAGCCGCTTCGCCGTCGGCGAAACGTCCCACCGGTCCAACGCCGCGAGGTCGTCATCCGGCGGATCTGCCGTCGGCAGCCGGAAGGCTCCGTACGAGCGAGCCTGTCGCGCGCTGAGCAACCACACCAGAGCCACCGCGGCGAACGGCGCCAGAGCCAGCAGCGCCAGGCGCAGCCCGACCGGTCGGCCGGCCAGCCAGGACAGCCAGCCCCGCCCCGCGAGACAGCGCGACGAGCCCATGCAGGTCCATCCCAGGAGGTCGAGGGCGACCCCGGCGGCCGTCAGCGCGTACAGCAGCGTCAGGGTGAGCGCGAGGAGGCGGCACAGCGCCGTGACGCCGGACTGCAAGCCCCCGCCCGCCGGGCGCATCCAGAAGGTCACGTTGCTCAGCATGAACGGCAGCAGAAAGACCAGGGACAGTGTCCGCCCCGCGGTGCCCGAGGGCAGGTCGCTCCACTGGTACGCCTCCAGCACGGTCCCGCCCGGATCGGAGGTTTGCCGGGATTGCGCTCCGGGGCGGTAGAAGCCGGCCCGGCGGTCGCCCGCCACCTGGCGCACGTCCTGGCAACCGAGCATCTGCCCGGCCCCGGTGCCTGCCACCCCGTGGACCCTCAGCTCCACGATCGTCCCTGACAACCGCCCGGGTACGGATGGCGGTGACACGTCGCACATCAGTCAGCGACCCCCCAGCGCGGCGGCCAGCGGCCAGTAATCAGCCGCGACCATGATCGCAGTGGTCGCTGCTCGGGCTGGCGCTGACGTCTACCCGCGCTCGTGCCCGACAACCACCCGGCGGCCGGTGGACCAAGGCTCTTCTGAACCGGACAGGTGTGGTGATCGGGGTCAGCCGGCGCCGATCCCCGTTGGGGGCCTCCCCGTCCACGCCCACATCTCCAGTGCCGGCCGGTCGACCAGCGTGATGTTGAGCCGCCGGGCTACCTGGATGCCGTCGCCCGCGGTGAAGAAGCTGTTCGTCACGAGGATGCAGATCTCGCCACCGTGGATGTCCCGGCAGGTGCCGGCGAAACGCTGGATCGCGGCACTGCCCACCCGGTTGTCGATGCTCTGCCGCTTGCACTGCACTACGACGCGGCGGCCGTCGGGGGCAACCGCCGTGACGTCCGCTCCCCGATCGCCGGAGCCGCCGCACACCTTCACATGCCGAAACCCCGACGCGACCAGGATCCGTGCGAACCACTGCTCGAACTCCGGTCCGCTCATCGCATCGGTCACCGCGATCAGCCTGTCCCGCTGGGCCTGGTCCACGCGCTCGCGGGCACGCTGCTTCGACACGGTGAGGCCTACCGCGGCCGCCCCCGCCACGACGCCGCTCGCCAGGAATGCCGACCAGTACGGATGCCGCTGCACGGCATCGACGATCATCCCGAGCACCACCACGACGACGGCGCACAGCACCAGACCCCAGCCGTTGGCCGACCTGCCGCCACCGGACACGCGGCGGACGGTTGATCTGCGCCGCACACTTCCGGAACGCCGTCGACGGTGATGCGCCCGAACCCGGGCGCCATTCTTTCTGGTGTGTGACCTGACGTACGGCACGAGGCACCTCCCCGGTCGAGGGAGCCTCAGTTTCGCGGCCGGGTCCGACAGTCGGCGTGCACGGACACCGATATTGTCAGGTACCTGTCAGTTCAGTACTGCTCACGCCCGCCGGGCGGTCAAAGCCCTGATCCTCGAGGTGATTCGCAGCCACCGGGGATCTGCTTGCGGAACTCCCGCTTCGCCGCCTCGTCGGGCGGCGCGTCATCCTGCCGCTGCAGGTCCCGCACTGCTTCCAGTCGGCCCGCATGCTCAGGCAAGAAGCCCTTGTAGCGCAGCGCGGTCAGGTGCGGCGCGTGCTCGTCGGCGACCAGGCCGGCGATCACCCTACCGCGATCCTGACCGGGCGCGTAGCTCGCAGTCGAAGTCACTGGTCAGTGTGGCGAGCCGCTGCGCCAGCCCGTCGATCGCCGGCGTGACCCCGCCGGATCACCCGCGGCCAGCCCACCCGCGGCACATGCCCGCCGCACCTTCACCTGAACCTGTGCAACATCCCGCACACACGCTTTCACCGGTGCTTGAGCATGACAGGTTCCCGGGCCGGCAGGCGCGGTCTCCGGTGACGAGAGCCGTGAAGCTTCAGGCAGCTTTGAACACCGTGTCGAGATGCCACTCCAGGAACTCACCATTCGGTCGGTCGCCACGCCGCTCTGGAAGGGCTATCTGCGTTCCGGCCTTGGCGTAAAACTGGTCGCCGTTGCCGAACTCGCTGCGCAGCCGTGGGCTGACCATCAGCCGGTGCTTCGGGTCCACCCCCAGATAGCCCCTGTCGAAGAGGATGTGGACGTCCGACTTGAGGAGCAGACCGTTGTCCAGGCGGTGCTCGCCGCCCATCGGAAGCGGCCGGATGTGGGCAGCCTGCAACACCGGCTGGACTTTGTTACCGGTGATGGCGCAGCGCCGACCGTAGGCCGCGAGCACAACAGCCTTGAACGACTGCTGGCCGAGGCGCTGCGGCACCAGCCTGGGATCGCCGTACGCCGGCCCCGGACGGTGCCAGGGATCGCTCAGATCAAGCTCGACCGTCGCACCGGTCAGGCGGTCGATCAACAGGTTGAAGTAATCGGCCGAGAGCGCTTCGGCAAGGTCATAGGTCTTTCCCTGCACGACGTTCGACGCGAATCCAGGCGGCGCCGCAACCGTGGACTCGTTCGGGAAGAACGTGGTATCGCGGACAAAAATGCACCCGATGACCGGGTCTTCGTCGAGGCCGATCGCCTGCTTGCGGTACCGGCCGACGCTACGACGCATCTCATCGAGGCTGGCGACGCCGTTGGCTTCGCCGAACAGCTCCCACGCTTCTGAGATCCGCAACTGACTGAAGCCACTGAAGAAGCCGCCACCGATGACCCGGTTGAGGGGATAGTGAGCCTTGAAGAAGAAGGGTTCGCCAGGGGTGAGTGCACGAAATCCGCCTCCCGACGGGCGCCAGAAGTTGACCTCGTTCAGGCCGGGGCGGGCCGCCAGGAAGCGGTACCACTTCTCGTCCGTCACTCCCACGAAGGCCTTCACAACGGCCAGAATGCACCGGAGTTGACTCGTCGCCACCACCCGAACGGTCATGACTCCACTTGCAACCGTCCCCATCCCGTGGGGACGGTGATCGCCCCCACCCCGGCCCGAAGCGGCACCGGCGGACCGGACATCGCAGGAGCGGACGGGTCTGCAGCAGTCGAGAGCCATGAGCTGCCGCACGTCCCGCGGCCACTCGGTCAGCGCAATTCCCAGACGCTCGACGCTCGGGCCGCCGTCGTGTCGTCTCCTCGGTCAACGGTGCGGCCCGCCGGGAGAGCGCAGCCGGCCGCCGGCTCGATCAGCTACTCCATCGGCACCCGCAACGCGCACGCCAGCCGAGCGAGTTCCAGACCATTCAGGCGCCGGTTGCCGGCCTCGACCTTCGCCATCATCGTGTTCGAGACCCACCGCGCTGGCGAGCCCCTGCTGCACATGTCCATTGACAGGCGAGCCTGTCGCACCTGCTCACCGACGAGCTGCCAGTTGAGGCCCTCCGCCATGGTGCGATAACCGCACAACCATCGCTCGGATTGGGCAGCACACGACGGTTAAGGCTCGCGCATCCAGAGCTTCGGGTCGTTCACGAAGATGCCCTTGCCCTGGTGTCGCCAGATCACGCGAAGGGCCTCCAACCGCACGTAGACCTGCTTGACGGTGGACGGGCTGACCTTGTGAGTGGCCGCGAGCTGCGTGATCGAAGGCAGCTTGTCGCCCGGCTTGAGCTTCTTGGCTCTGATGTCGGCGACGATCTCGTCGGCGATACGGATGTAGTCGGCGGTAATTGGCATGACTCCCCCTGCGTGGCATGCCAATTCGATCACGCAACGACACCCCGCAACAACTCATCGTTTGACTCGGATGACTGGGACAGCTAAGTTGATGACCGCCTCTCCCCTTGCGTGGCAACAAGGAGCAGGGGCATCCCCTGGTCGGGGCGGGTGTGTGTGCCCGTCCCGACCCGTCGGACTGCTCTGCTGTCGTACCGCTGAATCGAGCTGCGACGGCGGAGCGGCCCGGTCGTCCGCGGCCCCGCGCGGACGGCCCGCCCTACCCAGACCCACCGCACGGACCGTCCGCGCTCCCGCCTGCCCTGGAAAGGATCGTCGTGGCTCAGGTGTATCGAGGTGGTCAGCCCTACCCAGCCGGTCACCCGGGTCGGTTGACGCCGCACGAGGTGCGCACCCGCGAGTTCGCCGCGCGCCGGCGCGGCGTCGACCCCGTGGAGGTACGCGAGTTCCAGGCCCGCGTGGCCGACGAGCTGGCCATGCTCAACGAGACATTACGGCTGCTCAGCCAGGAGAACGACCGGATCAAGCGGGCGCTACGCGACTGGCAGACCATGCACGCGCGTGAGTGCCGGCCGCCGCAGGAGTACCGCCACAACTCCGGTCACTGGTGACCGCGCGCCCCTCCCCCGGTGACCTGCTGGTCATCGATGGCCGGGCCTCGGTGCAGTTCGCCGGGGATCGCGCCCTGACCTTCCGCGTCGTCTCGGTGTCCGACCAGCCCACCTACCCCGGCTGGATCTGGCTGACCGGCTACGTCCTCAATCGTCGCGGCCAGGCGACCGCCAAGCGCGAGGTCTACGTCCAACTCGCCGGCCTCGGCCGAGCGGCGGTCACACCACCCGCACCGCGACAGCAGCGCAAAGGCGACCTCGGGGCCTATGCCGGTTAACCCGCCTGCTCCACCGTCGAGGGGATCATCAGGGACCATATCCGTTGTGTTCTCAAGGGCAACAGCCATCTGCACGGCCAGGTGTGGCACGCCTACCGGGTTCACAGCGGTTCCGACCCGCGCCTCGACCAGGTGTGCATACTCGGTAGGCTTCAGCGCCGTGCACCCCGACAATCGACGCTTGGCACTCGTCGCCGGGCTGGGCGGCTTCCTGCTGGGTTTCGTCGACTTCGTGTGGATCAGGTTTGTGCCCTGGTCACCCCTGGCCGACCTCGGCAACTCCTCGGCGGTGTGGGCGGTCGCCGCGTTCTTCTTCGGCTACTGGGTCCGCTCGGGCTGGTTGCGGGCGGCCGGCGGCGCTGCCGTCGGGCTCGTGGTCGCCGTACCCGCCTACTACGTCGCCGCGGCGCTGATCCAGGGCGACGACTGGTCGCTGCTCTGGGCACCGACGTCCCTGCTCTGGATGTCCTTCGGAGTCCTCGCCGGGGTGGTCTTCGGCGTCGGCGGCACCTGGGCGCGCGGATCGGGTTGGCGGCAGACCATCGGGACGGCCCTGCCGGGCGCGGTGTGCTTCACCGAGGCGGCGCTGCACGCGAGCCGGATCGGCGATCCGAACTACGGCACCGAGTCACTACCGCACGTCCTGGTCAGGGCGGTGCTCGGCGCCCTGGTCGTCGTCCTGGCCGGCCGGACAGCCCGGCACCGGCTCCTCGGCCTGGCTGCGGCGCTACCGTTGGCCCTGCTCGGCCTGGGCGCGTTCCTGGTGGCCGGCTTCCGCTGACCGCCGCGCCGGCGGGGCCCTGGCGGCCGGCCCGGGCCCCGGCGCCGGCTAGGAGCCGAGCAGGTCGAGGGTGAATCCCACGACGAAGAACCCCACACCGAGCCAGCGCAGCAGGTGCCCGGGGTTCGCGTTGTCCAGGGCGGCCGCGATCGGCGCCAGCACCAGCATGGTCAGCAGCAGGAACAGGCCGATGAACGGCATCCGCACGCCGTACTGCACCGGGGGGCCACCGAGCAGCAGGATCACGCCGAACGCGACCACCGAGACGGCGAGCGGCGCCAGCAGGACGGGATTCTGCCGCACGGCCGTCCACTGGACGGCGAACACGACGGCGAGTCCGATGGTGGCGACCAGCAGGAACTGCGCCACGGCACTCTGCACGGCGGTCGGCAGCGTCCGCCTGATCTCGGGACGCATCGCCGTGCCCAGCTGTCGGGCCTCGGCATAGTTGCGCGACAGCCGGCGTCCCGCCGCCCGGAGCCGCTCCGGCCCGATCAGGTCGAGGACGACCACCAGGCCGGCGACGAACTGGAGCAGCTTGCCGACCCGGGCCCACCACATCACCGTGTGCCCCCAGAGCGGCTCCTGGCTGGCGGACCGGCCGTCCCACCACACCGCCCACGCCGCGCCGAACTCGCCGAAGGCGTTGGACAGGGCCGCCTCTCCCGCGGCGATGAGCAGCAACGGCAACGCCAGCAGCACGCCGGTCTGCACCGGCGAGGACGCCGGCCGCTCCACCCGCACCGAACAGCCGCCGCCGTCCGCGGTCGGGCCGGTCACCCCGGCCTCGACGCCACCGCCGGGCCGAGTGGTCGACGCGGCGAGCGTCGGCGTCCGCGCCGCGCGGGCCGGTCTCCTCGGTGCCGGAGCACCCCGGCGCCTCGCCTTCGACACCTCGTGCCCTCTCCCGCTCGGCCCTGGTGATTCCGCTTCCTGGCCGAAGAGTCTGCGGGAACACGCCAACCGCCGACCCCAGGTGTCCGGCACCCGACAGGGCCGACCGGCACCGCGCAACTTCAGGGAAGTTGTGGCCTCGGAGGCCGGGGAGGGGACAACTTCCCTGAAGTTGCGCGGATCTTGCCGGAGGTCGGGCCCGCAAGGGCGCGCGTCAGGAGGGGACGTCGCGGTGGCGGAAGGCGGCCACGCCCCCCGCGAGGAGGGCCACCGCCGCGGCCGTCAGCACGACCAGGGGCAGCGCCGCCGGGTCGACCGCGGGGACGGACGGGACGTGCGTGTACGGGGACAGGTTGAGCGCGGCCTGCGGCAGTTCCAGCACCGCGCCGAGCTGGCCGAGCAGCAGGAAGACCAGCAGCGCCGTCCAGGACAGCACCACCGACCAGCGGGGCAGCAGCCCGAACAGCGCCGTCACCACCCCGGCGACCACGAGCAGGGCCGGCAGGCGTACGAGCGCGGCGCCGGCCAGGTCGACGGCGCGCCCGACCGGGTCGCCGGCGACCAGGCCGTAGCCGAGGCCGGTGGTGAGGCCGGCGAGCAGCACCAGGGCGAGCGCGCCGGCCGCCGCGGCGAGCACCTGGGTGCCCAGCCAGCGGGTGCGGCTCACCCCGGTGGCGAGGACGGCCTCCAGCACGCCGTCGGACTCGTCGCCGCGCACCCGCAGCAGGGCCTGCACGACGTACGCCCCGATGGTCAGCGCGAACAGCCCGAGCATCGCGGCCAGGTAGGCGTCGATCAGTTTCGCCCCGCCGCCCATAGCGGCGATCGCCTCGGCGGCGGCCGGGTTCTCTTCGATCATGGCGTTGAACTCGTCGCCGGCGATGCCCATCGAGAAGCCGAGCACCGCCACCCCGACCGCCCAGCCGAGCAGCGCGCCACGTTGCAACCGCCAGGCCAGCCCTCCTGGGCTGAGCAGCCCGGGCGCGGCGGTCGCCGGCCCGCGCCGGGGTGCGACCAGCCCGGCGCCGATGTCCCGCCGCTCGGCCAGGGCGTAGGCCGTGGCCACGGTAGCGGCCAGCAGCACGGCGGGCAGCGCGAGGACCCACCACCGGTCCTCGGTGTAGGCGCGCACCTGGGTGCCCCAGCCGAGCGGGGAGAGCCAGGACGGCCAGGCGCTGACCACGCGCAGGCCACCGTCGGTCTGCTCGCCCAGCACGTCGCCGGCGGCGCGGAACAGGAAGGCGATCCCGACGACGGCGGCGGCGAGCGCGTTCGCGCCCCGGGAGGTGACCGAGAGTTGCGCGGTGACCGCGGCGATGCCGGTGAACGCCACGCCGACGCCACCGATCGCGGCCGCCGCGGCGACCGAGCCGGCCAGCGGCAGGCCGGCGCCGGCCAGGGCGAGCGCGAGCAGGGCCGCGGCCGCCAGGTTGGCCGCGACGATCACCAGCAGCGCGGCGGTGAGCAGCGCGTACCGGCCGACCACGGAGGCGCCGAGCAGTTCCGCCCGGCCGGTCTCCTCGTTCTGCCGGGTGTGCCGGACCACCGCGAAGGTGCTCAGCAGCGCGAAGATCAGGGCCAGCGTGACGTACGTCTCGGCGACCACCACCGCACCCAGGTCGCTGCCGGCGATCGGCCCGTTGAAGGCCCGGGCGACCAGGCTGGAGGCCGACGTGCTGGCGTAGCCGACCCGGGCGGCCTCGTCCGGGTAGAACCCGATCACGCTCTGGGCGAGGGCGTAGCCGAGCAGGGGCGTGCCGAGCACCCAGACGGCGAGCCGGACCCGGTCTCGGCGCAGCACCAGCCGGGCCAGCCGCCCGGTGCCGGTGAGCGCCCTCATCGGGCACCCGCCCGCCGGCCGGCGTCGGCCCGGTGTCCGTTCGCGGCCGCGTCGGCGGCCGGGCGCTCGTCGCCGTAGTGGCGCAGGAACAGTTCCTCCAGGGTGGGCGGGGCGCTGGTCAGGGCGCGCACGCCGAACCGGACCAGGTGCCCGAGCAGCTCGTCGAGGTGGGCGGGCTCGACCTCCAGGTGGGTGCGCCCGTCGACCTCGCTCACCGCGTGCACGCCGGAGAGCGCGTCCAGGCCGGTCAGCGGGCGGGCGGTCTCGACGGTCACCGCGGTGCGGGTGAGGTGGCGCAGCTCGGTGAGGCTGCCGGTCTCGACGGTGCGGCCCTCGCGGATGATGCTGACCCGGTCGCAGAGCGCCTCGACCTCGGCGAGCACGTGGCTGGAGAGCAGCACGGTGGCGCCGTCGCCCTTGATCCGCCGCACCTCGTCCTGGAACACCGCCTCCATCAGCGGGTCGAGCCCCGAGGTCGGCTCGTCGAGCACGTACAGCTCGACGTTGGAGGCGAAGGCGGCGACGATGGCGACCTTCTGCCGGTTGCCCTTGGAGTAGGTGCGGCACCTGCGGGTCGGGTCCAGATCGAAATGGTCGAGCAGTTCGTCGCGGCGGCGCCGGTCCAGGCCGCCGCGCAGCTTGCCGAGCAGGTCGATCGCCTCGCCGCCGGAGAGGTTGGGCCACAGGTTCACGTCGCCGGGCACGTACGCCAGCCGGCGGTGCAGGGCCACCGCGTCGCGCCACGGGTCGGCGTCGAAGAGCCGCGCCTCGCCCGCGTCCCGGCGCAGCAGGCCGAGCAGGACGCGGATGGTGGTGGACTTGCCGGAGCCGTTGGGCCCGAGGAAACCGTGCACCTCCCCCGCCTCGACCCGCAGGTCGAGCCCGTCGAGTGCCCGGACGCTGCCGAACGTCTTGACCAGGTTGCCGATCTCGATGACGGGCATGGCCGCCCCTCCTGCCGTTGACACCCCGACGCGCCCACTGTACTGACCGCCGGTCAGCGGAATCAACAGTGTCGCCAGCCACCGGTCAGGACACGGCTACGCTTGCCGGCATGACCGTGGAGGCCGCGGACGACACCCGCACCCGGATCCTGCGCGCCGCGCTCGACCTCTTCGCCGAGCACGGCTACCAGCGCACCTCACTGCGCCAGATCGCCGACCGGCTGCGGTTGACCAAGGCCGCCATCCTCTACCACTTCCCGGCCAAGGAGCACCTGCTCGCGGCCCTGGTCGAGCCGCTGGTGGGCGACCTGGAGCGGCTGCTGGACAGCGCCGAGGCACTGCCCACCGAGCGGGCCCGGTGGACGGTGCTGGAGGGCTGGGTCGACACCATGCTCACCCATCGCCGCCCGCTCGGCTTGCTCTTCCACGACATCGCCCTGATCACCCGCGGCGACACGTACCACCGCCTGATGCGGATCGCGATGCGGGCCAACAACCTCATCGCCGGGCCGGACGCCGGGCGCCGGGAGCGGGTCCGGGCGGTGCAGGCGGTCGCCATGTGCAGCGATCCGGTGGTCTTCTTCGCCGACGTGCCGGACGAGGCGCTGCGCGCGGACATGCTCGACGGCGTCCGGCAACTGCTGGCCGCGCCCGGCCCGCCGGCCGCCGTGGGCGGGGCGCCGGCGGCGCGCCGACGCGGGCCGGGCCGGCCCCGGGCGCTGGGCCACGAACAGGTCGAGGCCGCGCGCCGGATGCATGCCGAGGGCAGCCACTCGGTGGACGACATCGCCGCCGCGCTGGGGGTGTCCCGGGCCACCGTCTACCGCCACCTGGAGCGCACCGCCGCGGCGGAGTAATGAGACGATTTAGCGACGGTTTCGAGACGGTTGTGGGACGGCGTCGCCCCCGCCAGCCGCAGCCGCCCGGTCGAGCAGCGCCTGCTCCAGCAGCGCGGACTGCGCCACCGAGCCACCCTGGACGGCGAGACTCCGCCGGGCCGCGCGGTAGAAGCCGTCGCGTGCCTCGTTGACCCGAGAGAGCACCACGGCCAGGTCGGGATCCGGGTCGGCGATGCCCCGGGCCAGGCGCTCCATCTGCCACACCGCGTCCCGCCAGACCCTGGCCGCGGCGACTGTCGCCTCGTCGCCGAGCAACAGCATGTTCTCCCAGGCGACGCTGCGCCGGGCATCCGTCTCGGCCAGCTTCGCCAGGCCGGACTCCCGGTCGATCGGATGGCTGCGGGACGCCGGCCGGCGGTCGGCGGTCATCCGGAGTGCGACGGCATGGCTCTCCTTGACGGCGTGCGCGTACTCGACGTAGGCGTCGAGCCGCCGCTCGTCCCACCGGATGCTCTGGTTGCGTCGCCACCGGGCCCGGTCCGCCAGCGAGGTGGCGAGGATCGTGCCCAGGGTTCCGACCAGTACGCCCAACAGCGCCGGAAGCTGCGCCAGCAAGGTGCCCACGCCGCCGAGGCTGTCATGACCCGGCAAGCCCGCGCCAGGCCGGCGCGGCGACGGGTCAGGCGGCCAGGGCGGCGTAGCGGCCGTCGCGGCCGAGCAGGGCGTCGTGGGTGCCGGTTTCGACGATCCGGCCGTGGTCGAGCACGGCGATCTGGTCGGCGTCGCGCACGGTGGAGAGCCGGTGCGCGACGGTGATCGTCGTCCGTCCCTCGGCCAGCGCGTCGAAGGCCCGCTGCACCGCCCGCTCGGTTTCGGTGTCCAGCGCGCTGGTGGCCTCGTCGAGGACGAGGATCCGCGGGTCGCGCAGGAGGGTGCGGGCGATGGCCAGCCGCTGCTTCTCCCCGCCGGAGAAGCGGTGCCCCCGGGAGCCCACCACGGTGTCGTAGCCGTCGGGCAGCCCGGCGATCAGGTCGTGGATCCGCGCGGCGCGGGCGGCGGCCTCGATCTCGGCGTCGGTGGCGTCCGGGCGGGCGTAGCGCAGGTTCTCCCGCACCGTGGTGTGCAGCAGGTAGGTCTCCTGGCTGACCACGCCGACGATCGCGGCGAGGTCGGCCAGCCGCAGGTCGCGCAGGTCGATCCCGTCGACGGTTACCCGGCCGCTGGTCGGGTCGTGCAGCCGGCTGACCAGCGCGGCGAGCGTGCTCTTGCCGGATCCGGTCTCGCCGACCAGGGCCAGGCCGGTGCCGGCCGGCACGTCGACGCTGACCCCGGCGAGCGCCGCCGTGTCGCAGCCCGGGTAGCTGAAGGTGACCTCCTCCAGCCGCAGGTGGCCACGGACGCGCCGGGGGTCGATCCGCACCGGGTCGGCCGGGTCGGCCACCTCGACCGGGAGGTCCAGGTACTCGAAGATCCGGGCGAAGAGCGCCAGCGAGGCGGTCAGCGAGACGCCCACGTTGAGCAGGCCCATCAACGGCCGGAACAGCCCGCCCTGCAGCGCGGTGAAGGCGACCAGGGTGCCGATGCTGAGCGTGCCGGCGGTGCCGGGCAGGCCCGCGGCGAGGTAGATGACCGCGGGGATGGCGGCGAAGACGACGCTCATCGAGGCCATCCGCCACCGGCCGGCCAGCTCGGACCGCAGCTCCAGGTCGACCAGCCGGGCCGAGGAGGCGGTGAAGCGCTCGACCAGCGCCGGGCCGGTGCCCAGCGTCTTGGCCAACTGCACCCCGCTGACCGAGAGGCTCTCCTCGACGGTGACGTTGAGGTCGGCGAGTTCCCGCTGCCGCCGCGCGGTGATCTCCCGGCGCAGCCGGGCCACCCGCCGGGTGAGCCAGATCGCCGGCGGCAGCACCACCAGCGAGACCAGGGTGAGCCGCCAGGAGAGCGCCAGCATGGCCACGACGGTGGCCACCACGGTGGTCAGGTTGGCCGCGACCGAGGTGGCGGTGGAGGTGACCACGTTCTGCATGCCACCGATGTCGTTGGTGATCCGGGACTGCACCTCGCCGGTGCGGGTCCGGGTGAAGAACGCCAGCGACTGCCGTTGCAGGTGGCGGAAGACGTCGGTGCGCAGCCGGTGCATGACCTGCTGCCCGACCCGGGTGGAGATCCAGGTCTGCACCACGCCGAGCACCGCGGTCACCGCGGCGACCGCGACCAGGCCGGCGACCAGCCAGACCAGCAGCGTCAGGTCACGCTCGGGCAGGGCCCGGTCGATCACGGCACGGAGCAGGAACGGCGAGGCCATGCCGAGCACCGAGGAGACCACGATGATCGCGGTGACGGTGGCCAGGGCCCCGCGGTGCGGGCCGAACAGGGCGCCGATGCGCCGCAACGACACCTGGCGGGCCTGCGCCCGCTCGGCGGCGCTGACCGGGTGGGGGGCCGCGGTCGCGGCCGGTGGGGGTGGGTGCCAAGGGGATACCGCCTTCACGTCCGACATGATGAGGTTACCTCAACATGAGGGAACAACCGCTTCTGCTGCTACGGTATTCCCGTGACCGGGGTGGACGGCGGCGACGACGGCCTGGCCGAGGCGTTCTGGTCGGTGGCCCGGCGGCTGCGCCACCGCACCCGGGAGGCGCTGGCGCCCTGGCACGTCACCCCCAGCCAGGCGCGCGCGCTCGGCGTGCTCGGCCAGCAGGGGCCGCTGCGGCTCAGCGCACTCGCCGAGCAGCTGCGCATCGCCCCCCGCTCCGCCACCGAGGTGGTCGACGACCTGGAGGGCCGGCGGCTCGTCGAGCGCCGGCCCGACCCGGCCGACCGGCGGGCGACCCTGGTCGCGCTGACCGACGACGGTACGCGCACCGGCGCCGCCATCCAGGCCGCCCGCCGGGCCGAGGCGGCCCGCTTCTTCGGCGACCTGACCCCGGCCGACCGGGACTCCCTCGCCCGCATCCTCGGCACCCTGCGCGGCTGACCCCGCCCCCGAGCCGGCGGTCGGACGACGGCGCCGCCCGGGCACAACGCCGCGACGCCGCCGGACGTGCCACGCCGCGCCGACGGTCACCCCGAACGGGCGGAGTTTGGCCGCCACACCGGCGGGTAGCCGACCCGTCCGTCCTACGGACGGGACCGGGCCCCCGTACGGGCGGTCCGGCACAGGGGTCGACGCGACAGGAGTGGTGACGGTGGGTCGGGTGCCCCGGGCGAGCGGTGGCCGCTGAGCATGTGCGGGATCAGCGGCGAGGCGAGGTTCGACGGCTCGACACCGGACGCCGACGCGGTCACCCGGATGACCGAGGCGATGCGGTCCCGCGGCCCGGACGGCGAGGGCCTGTGGGGCGGCGGTTGGGTGACCCTCGGGCACCGCCGGCTGACCATCATCGACCTCTCCGACGCCGGCGCCCAGCCGATGGTCCGCGAGGACCTCGGGCTCGGCCTGGTCTTCAACGGCTGCGTCTACAACTACCCGGAGCTGCGCGAGGAACTGCGCGCCGCCGGGCACACCTTCCACTCCACCAGCGACACCGAGGTGATCCTGGTGGCGTACGCGCAGTGGGGGGAACGGTTCGTCGACCACCTGGTCGGCATGTTCGCGATCGGCCTGGTCGACCGGCGCCGGCGCCGGCTGCTGCTGGCCCGCGACCGGCTCGGCATCAAACCGCTCTACCTCGCCGAGGCGCCCGGGCGGCTGCGGTTCGCCAGCACCCTGCCGGCGCTGCTGCGCGCCGGCGACGTGGACACCGGCGTCGACCCGGTGGCCCTGCACCACTACCTGTCCTGGCACTCGATCGTGCCGGCGCCGCGTACGGTGCTGCGCGGGGTGCGCAAGCTGCCCCCGGCCACCCTGCGGATCGTCGAGGCGGACGGGCGCAGCCGGGACCACGTCTACTGGCGACCGGACTACGTGCGGGACCCGGCGCACGCCGGCATGGACGCGGCGGACTGGCGGGCCGCCGTCGGGGACGCGCTGCGCACGGCGGTACGCCGGCGCCTGGTCGCCGACGTCCCGGTCGGGGTGCTCCTCTCCGGCGGCCTGGACTCCAGCATGATCGTGGCGCTGCTCGCCGAGGCCGGCCAGCACCACCTCCAGACGTTCAGCATCGGCTTCGACAGCCGCGGCGTCGAGGCCGGCGACGAGTTCCACTACTCCGACCTGGTGGCCCGCGCCTTCGACACCGACCACCACCGGATCCGGCTCGCCGACGACGACCTGGTCCCCGCGGTACGCCACACCGTGCAGGCGATGGCCGAGCCGATGGGCAGCCACGACGTGGTCGCCTTCCACCTGCTCTCCGAGCAGGTCGCCCGGCACGTCAAGGTGGCCCAGTCGGGGCAGGGCGCGGACGAGGTCTTCGCCGGCTACGGCTACCACCAGCCGCTGACCCGGGTGCCCCGGGACGGCGCGGCGGAGGCGTTCGCCGCCGCGTTCTTCGACCGGGACCACGCCGAGCTGCGCCGGGTGGTCGACCCGGCGTACGCCTGCGACCACGACGCCAGCCGCGAGCTGCTCGCGGCGCAGCTCGCCGCGCCCGGGGCGGAGACCGCGCTGGACGCGGTGCTGCGCCTGGACACCCACCTGATGCTCCCCGACGACCCGGTCAAGCGGGTGGACAACATGAGCATGGCCTGGGGCCTGGAGGTGCGCACCCCGTTCCTCGACCAGGACCTGGTCGCGCTGGCCGCGGCGTGCCCGCCGGAGCACAAGGTGGCCCAGGGCGGCAAGGCGGTGCTGAAGGAGGTGGCCCGCCAGGTGCTCCCCGTCGAGGTGATCGACCGGCCCAAGGGCTACTTCCCGGTGCCCGCGCTGCGCAACGTGGACGGCCCGGTCCGCCAGCTGGTCACCGAGGCGCTGCACGCGCCGGCCGCCCGCGAGCGCGGGCTGTTCCGTGCCGAGTACGTCGCCGAGCTGCTCGCCGAGCCGGACCGCGCCGAGGCGGCCGCCGGCAGCAACAAACTGTGGCAGCTGGGCCTGCTGGAACTCTGGCTGCAGACGCACGACATCCGGTGAGCCGCCCGCCGCCGTCGACGGTCAGCCGGCGGTGGTCTGCGCGGCGAGGTGGTCCAGCACGGACCGGACGTCGCCGTCCGTCTCGGCCATGATGCGCCGCTGCCGGGTGGCGCCGGTGCCGTCCCGGCGCAGCCGGGCCAGCTGCGCGACGGTGTAGTCGAGGTCGCCGTGGCGCACCAGCGCGGGTGTCACCGTGGCGACCAGGTCGTCGACCAGGTCCCAGGCCGGTCGGGCGCCGCCGGCGTGCAGGTCGACCAGGTCGCCGTCGAGGCCGTGGTGGGCGGCCCGCCAGTGCGCGGCCGAGACCAGGCAGTTCCGGATCCGGGGGGCGGCCACCCCGGCCCGGACGTCGTCGACCGCCGTGGCGACCAGCGCCCGGACCAGCGCGGCGACCAGCGCCGTGTCGTCCACGGTCGGGCAGACGTCGCCGACCCGGATCTCCACCGTCGGGTACGCCGCGGACGGCCGGGCGTACCAGTAGACCATCGCCGCGTCGAGCATGATGCCGGCGGCGACCAGGTCGTCGACCGTGCGGTCGTAGTCGGCGGCCGAGTCGAAGTGCGGGGTCGGTCCGATGCTGGGCCACCGCTCCAGCTGCATCGACCGCCAGCTGGCGTGCCCGGTGTCCCGCCCGTCGTGCAACGGCGAGTTGGTGGTGATCGCCTGCACCACGGGCAGCCACGGGCGCAGGTGGTTGCAGACCTGCACGGCCAGTTCCCGGTCGGGCACCCCGACGTGCACGTGGCAGCCGCAGACCGCCGGGTCGTGTGCCACCGGCCCGAACCGCCGGGACATGGCGTGGTAGCGCGGTCTGTCGGGCACCGTCCGGTGCGGCTCGTGCACCGGCGTGGCCCCCACCGCGACCAGCCGGGCGCCGGCCGCCTCGGCCGCCGCCGCGGCGGACCGGCGCAGCCCGACCAGGTGCTGCCGCAAGTCCCCCAGGTCGGCGCAGACCGGGGTGACCATCTCCACCATGCTGTGCCGGAACTCCTGGCGGCTCTGGTCCCGGGCCGTGCCGTGCAGGGCGGTGAGCACCCGGTCGGCGACCGGGAGGCTCTCCCCGGTGGCCGGGTCGAGCAGCAGGTACTCCTCCTCCACCCCGAGGGTCAGGGTGGTCAGGTCGGGGACGCTGGTGGCAACTGCCGGAGGGTAGGTCATCGGTGGTCGGCGTCCGTTTCGTCGGGCGGCACGCGCCGCACGGCCGGGGCACCCGTGTTCCCGGCGGCCGGGCGGGCAAACGTGCCCCACCGCCCCGGTCAGGCCCCGCGCGGGCCGCCCGTCCGCTATCCGCCGGCCCGCACCGTCGCGGCCCGGCCGGCCAGGAAGTCGCGTTCGGCCGCGTTCCCGGTCCGCTCGGCGGCCTGCCGGTACGCCGTCGCCGCCTCGCCCGCGCGCCCGAGCCGGCGCAGCAGGTCGGCGCGGACCGCGTGGAGGACGTGGTACCCGGCCAGGTCGAGGCGCTCCACCTCGGCCAGCGCGACGGCCGGGCCGGCCACCTCGGCCAGCGCGACCGCCCGGTTCAGCGCCACCACCGGCCCCGGGGCGTACGCCATGAGCTGGTCGTACAGCGCCAGGATCTGCCCCCAGTCGGTGCCCGCGGCATCCGGCGCGGCGCTGTGCACGGCGGCGATGGCGGCCTGGATCTGGTACGGGCCGGGCTGGTCGCGGCGCAGGCAGCGACGGACCAGGTCCTGCCCCTGGGCGACCAGCCCGGCGTCCCAGCGCCGCCGGTCCTGTTCTGGCAGCGGCACCAGCGCACCGTCGGCGGTGCTGCGGGCGGGGCGGCGGGCCTCGGCGAGCAGCATCAGGGCCAGCAGCCCCTGCGCCTCCGGCTCGTCGGGCATCAGCTCGACCAGCAGCCGGCCGAGCCGGACCGCCTCGGCGCACAGGTCGTCGCGGACCAGGTGGGCACCGGACGTCGCCGTGTGCCCCTCGGTGAAGATCAGGTAGACCACCGCCAGCACGGCCCGGAGCCGGTCCGGCAGGTCGGCGTCCCGGGGCACCCGGTACGGGATGCCGGCGTCCCGGATCTTCGCCTTCGCCCGGACCAGCCGCTGCGCCATGGTCTTCTCCGGCACCAGGAACGCCCGGGCGATCTCGGCGGTGCTCAACCCGCCGAGCAGGCGCAGGGTCAGTGCGACCCGGGCGGCTGGGTTCAGCGCCGGATGGCAACAGGTGAAGATCAGCCGGAGCCGGTCGTCGCGCACGGGTCCCTCCTCGGCCGGTTCGCCGGCGGCGTACAACAGGGCGGCCTGGGCGTGCCGATCGGCGCGGGAGGCCTCCCGGCGCAGCCGGTCGATCGCCCGGTGCCGGGCGGTGGTGATGATCCACCCGGCCGGGCTGGGCGGCGGCCCGGTCTCCGGCCAGCGGGCGGCGGCGACGGTGAACGCGTCCTGCACCGCCTCCTCGGCGAGGTCGAGGTCGCCGAGGAGGCGGGTCAGGACGGCGACCGCGCGGCCGTACTCCGCGCGGAACACCTGCTCCACGTCGGGCACCGGTCAGTCACCGTCGTCGCCCTGGAACGGCCGCACCTCGATGGGCAGGGTGGTGGCCAACGCGTAGCGGCGGCCCCACTCCAGCGCGGCGTCCAGGTCGGGCGCCCGGAGGATGGTGAAGCCGCCGAGGTACTCCTTGCCCTCGACGAACGGCCCGTCGGTGACCAGCACCTCGCCGTCGGACGGCCGCAGCACGGTGGCGGTGTCCGGGGCGTGCAGGCCCTGACCGAAGACCCAGCATCCGGCGGCCTCCAGTTCCTGCCGGATGACGCCGAGGTCGCGCATCACCCGGGCCAGGAACTCCGGCTCGGGGCGGCCCTCGCCCTCGGGATGGTAGATGCTGAGCAGGTACTGCCGCATCGGCTCCTCCTCGGTGGACGGCCGGCCCGATGCCGGCCCCTCATCCTCCACACGAACGGCGCCGGCTCGGATCGACAGACCGGCGGAAATTCCCCGGGTCGCCCCGGGCGGAACCGACAGATAAAGAGGATCTTCAATAGTTATTGAAGTTTATCTACGAACTGTGTCCTAATACTGTCAGTTCCCTTCGCCACCACCGGCGCACCTCCGGGAGGATCGATGACCCGTCCCCCGCGTACCCCCCTGCTGGCCCTCGCCGCCACCCTCGCCGCGGGCGCGGTGCTGCTCGCGGCGGCGGCGCTGCGCCCGGGCCCGGCCGACGCCGCGCCGGCCGGCCTGCCCGGCGTGCAGGTCTCCGGCCTCAACGGCAGCGTCAACTGGTCCGCCGCCTGGAGCGCGGGCGCCCGCTTCGCCTACATCCAGGCCACCGAGGGCACCTCCGTCAGCAACGCCTCCTTCGCCCAGCAGTACAACGGCTCCTACAGCGTCGGGATGATCCGGGGCGCCTACCACGTGGCCCGGCCCGACGTCGGCGGCGGCGCCGCCCAGGCCGACTGGTTCGTCGCGCACGGCGGGGGCTGGTCCCGCGACGGCCGAACCCTGCCGGGCGCGCTCGACATCGAGTACAACCCCTACGGCGCGACCTGCTACGGGCTCTCGCAGAGCGCGATGCGGAGCTGGATCACCGCCTTCGTCAACCGCTACCAGGCCCGGACCGGCCGGTGGGCGACGATCTACACCACCGCCGACTGGTGGGCCACCTGCACCGGCAACTACACCGGCTTCACCGGCACCAACCCGCTCTGGCTCGCCCGCTACGCGAACACCGTGGGCACCGTGCCCGCCGGCTGGGCGACCTGGTCGTTCTGGCAGTGGGCGAGCGCGGGGGCGCTGCCCGGCGAGCAGAACGTGTGGAACGGCTCGCTCGACCGGCTGCGGGTGCTGGCCTGCGACGGCCCGTGCTGACCCGCCCTCCGGGGCCCGCCGACGTCACCCATCCACCCCGCCCGACCCGGAGGTCAGCATGTCCCAGCCCGTACCCCGCCGGACCGTGCTGCGCGGGGCCGTCCTGCTCGGCGCCGCCGCCGGCGTCACCACCGCCGGCCAGTTCGCCGTCGGCCGCAGCGCGGACGCCGCCGCCACCGTCGACCAGCCGGTGATCGCCAACTGCGCCACCTGGGGCGCCCGCCCGCCCTCGGCGCCGGTCACCGTGCTGAAGAACCGGCCGAACAAGATCATCGTCCATCACACCGCGTTCCCCAACACGACCGACTACAGCCTGGCGCAGGCCTACGCCAACTCCCGCGACATCCAGGACCTGCACATGGACGGCAACGGCTGGCTCGACTCCGGCCAGCACTTCACCAACAGCCGGGGCGGGCACCTGACCGAGGGCCGGCACGGCAGCCTGCACGCGCTGCTGCACGGGCGCACCATGGTGCAGGGCGCGCACTGCGTCGGGCAGAACAACCAGGCGATCGGCATCGAGAACGACGGCATCTACCTCGACGTGCAGCCGCCGGCGGCGCTGTGGAACAGCCTGATCGTGTTCTGCGCGTTCACCTGCCAGCAGTACGGCATCCGCCCGACCGAGATCTACGGCCACAAGGACTTCAACAACACCCAGTGCCCCGGCCTGCTGCACGGCCGGCTCCCCGAACTGCGCGCCGCCGTCGCCGCGCGGCTCGGCTGAGCCGCCCTCGGCACCGGGAAACGGCGCGGCCCGGCTCCCCGAGCGGGGAACCGGGCCGCGACGCGGTGCGGGTCAGTCGGTGCAGGAGGGCTGGTCGAAGTGCCCCGGGGTGCCCGGGTACGCCGCTCCCGCGCCCTGCTCCTTGTTGTCCCGCGGGTACACGTAGGACAGCTCCAGGTAGGCCGAGGTGCCCGGGGTGGTCACGTCGGCCGGTGTGCGGCCGGCGCCGGTGGCCCAGGCCAGCCGGGTGAGGAAGTCCTGCATGGCCGGGCTGTGCTGGCGGATGTCGTTGAACCCGCCGTACGCCGCGTTGCAGTGGGTGTACATGTTGTACGCCCCGTTCCAGTCGAACAGCCGGTCGCCGTTGTTCGGCCCGTTCGCCGTCACGTCACCCTGCAGCACGTCCCGGTCCCAGCCGCCGTAGATCCAGTCGGTGCCGTGGTGGTGCTGGTTGTCCGCCGGCTCCGCGTTGTCCAGCCCGGTCAGCTCGAACCAGCGGCACGGGTCGATGGTGCCGCCCGCCGTGTCCACCGGCCAGGCCCCGGCGGCGCAGTTGTCCGGGTAGGACCCGCGCGGCCGGAAGTCCAGCAGGTCGGAGCTGAGCACCGCGGCCACCGCCGGGCCGCTCGTCGCGCCGGCCCCGCCGAAGAGGTGGTCCACGTACTGGTCGTGGTCGCCCCGGACGGCGGCGCTGAACACGCCGTCGACCAGGCACTGCGGCTCGGCCGCGTCCAGCACCGGGTCGCATCCCTTGCCGCCCCAGAGCACGTCCGAGCCCTCGGAGCCGAAGAGCTGGTCACCGCCGCTGTCGCCGTTGGCGATGTCGTCGCCGAAGCCGGCGTGGATGTTGTCCGCCCCGGCTCCGCCGCGGATCCGGTCGTCGCCGCCGGCGGTCAACCCCGAGTGCGGCATCGGCGCCGAGGTCGGGCTGCCGATCCAGGCGTCGCCGTCGGTGTCGTGCAGCAGGTCCACCCGCCGGTCGTAGTCGCCGGCCCGGAAGCCGGTGAACGTCTCCTGCGGCGTCGACGACAGCGTGACGGTGAAGCCGAGCGCGGCCACATCGTCGGCGTTCAGGTGCTGGTTCACCACGCCGCCCCGGTCGCCGAGGATCGCGTCCCGGCCGCCCTCGCCGTACAGGGCGTCGGCGCCGAGTTCGCCGAGGAGGTCGTCGTCGCCGTCGCCGCCCCGGATCAGGTCGTCGCCGTCCTGACCCCAGACCCCGTCGTCGCCGCCGTCACCGAAGAGCTGGTCGGCCCCGTACGCCCCGGCCGGCTCGCAGGTGGCCTGGGCGGTGGTGCAGAACCGGGTGGACGGGCCGGGCAACGCCGGGTCGTGGGTGCGGGACCGGGTGGCGTCGGCCGGCAGCGCGCCGGTCGGGTACCGCTCGGTGTAGACCCGCTCGGCCGGCTGACCGTCCACCGTGGTCAGCGTGCGCAGCAGCGACCCGTTGTCGCCGAGCAGCACGTCCGCGGCGGCGTTGCCCTCCAGCACGTCCCCGGCGTCCCGGAAGGCGACGGCCGAACTGCCGCCGATCAGGTCGTCCTGCCCGGCCGGCTCCCCCGCCCCGACCAGCTGCGCCGGGGCCGCGGGGGCGCCCGGCCAGCCCGGGTCGGCCAGCGGGGTGACGGTGCTCCGGCCGGCGGCGCCGAGCGCGGAGTCGCCGCGCAGCACGTCCGCGCCGCCGTTGCCCTCCAGGTAGTCGCCGCCGCCGTCACCGGTCAGCGCGTCGTCGCCGTCCTGGCCCCAGAGGGTGTCGACGCCGTCGCCGCCGCCGATCCGGTCGCCGCCGTGCCGGTTGGCGTCGGCCGCCGCCCGGTCGAGCAGCACCACGATCCGCGGCCCGAACGGCGCGCCGTCGCTGCCGAGCCGGACGGTCACCGCGGTCGGCGTCTCGCCCGGCAGCGGCCGGAGCACGGCGCCGTTGTCGCCGATCACCGCGTCCGAGTCCGGGCCGCCGAAGAGCGCGTCGGCGGTGTCCGGCTGGCCGGTGGTGGCCGCGCCGTCCCCGTCGTACGCGGTGCTGGAGCCGCCCACCAGGTCGTCGTCGCCGTGGTTGCCCTCGACCCAGTCCGAGCCCGGGCCGCCCTCGGCGAAGTCCGCCCCGCCGTCCGCGTGCACCCGGTCGGGGCCGCCCTGGCCGAAGATGACGTCACCGGAGTCGCCGCCGGAGATCAGGTCACCGCCGCTGGTGCCGGCCGCCGGGCTGAACCCGAGGTCGAGCAGGGTGACCTTGCGGGCCGGCCCGGACCGGCCCTGGGTGACCCGGGTCGCGTCGGCGTCCGCCGGGGCGAACCGGGCGTTGTCCCCGGCGATCAGGTCGCTGTCGGCGTCGCCGAAGAGCTGGTCACCGGTGTCCGGCCGGCCGGTGCCGACCACCGGCTCCTGACCGGAGCCGCCGACGATCTCGTCCTGCCCGGCGTTGCCGTGCACCACGTCGGCGTCGTTGTTGCCCTCCAGCCGGTCGTCGCCGGCGTCGCCGTCGACCCGGTCGGCCCCGAGGCCGCCGTAGGCCAGGTCGCCGTCCGCACCGCCGGAGATCACGTCCCCGGCGCCGGCGCCCGGCGCGTCCCCGGCGAGGTCCAGCGGCAGCGGACCGATGTCGCCGACCCGCGCCGTGCCGTTGTCGCCGACGATCCGGTCGACGCCGCCCTCGCCGTAGAGGTGGTCCCGCCCGTCGGCCGCGCCGGCGGTCCGGCCGCCGCCGTAGAGCACGTCGCCGTCCGGGCCACCGAAGACCTGGTCGTCGCCGGCGTTGCCCTCGGCGGTGTCCACGCCGTCGCCGCCGTGCAGGCCGTCGTCGCCGGCGTTGCCGAAGAGCAGGTCGTCGTCGCCGTCGCCGTGCAGCTGGTCCACCCCGGCCGCGCCCCAGGCCCGGTCGGCGCCGGCGCCCAGGTGCAGGGTGTCGTCGCCGAGCTGCCCGCAGGCGCGGTCGTCGCCACCACCGAGGTCGGCCCGGTCGGCGCCGCCGCCGGCCGCCACCCGCTCGACCCCGGCGCCGCCCAGGATCAGGTCGCGGTCACCCTGGTCGGCCGGGGCCGGCTGGCCGTCGGCGAGGGTGGCGTCGGCGCAGGTCTCGGCGGGCAGGTGCCGGTCACCGAAGACCGTCGAGCCGCCGTCCCCGCCGATCAGGTGGTCCCGGCCCGGGCCGCCGACCAGCAGCTTGGTCTGCGACTGCACGCCGGCCGGGAGCGGCTCGTGGACCACCTCGCGGAACCGGCCGTAGCCGTCGTCGTCGCCGGCCGGGCCGACCCGGGACGGCTCGGCGAGGACGTGGTCGTCGTCCGGGCCGCCGAACAGCTCGTCGGTGCCGTGGCCGCCGATCAGCACGTCGTCGCCGCCGTAGCCGTACAGCCGGCCGGTCTGGCCGTTGGCCGAGTGGGACACCACCAGGTCGGTGCCGGCGCTGCCGTACACGGTGTCCTGGCCGCTGCCGGTGTCGACCTGGTTGGTCAGCCCGGCGTCGCCGGCGCCCGGGTCGTCCACGCCGGCCGGCACGGTGGTGTCGAAGGTGTGGATGGTGTCGTCGCCGCGCCCACCGTTGACGGTGTCCCCGCCGGGACCGCCGACCAGCAGGTTGTTTCCGCTGGGCCGGTCGTCGGAGACGACGCCGAGCACGTCGTCGCCGCCGTTGCCGTACACCTTGTTGGTGCCGTGGCCGACGGTGACGTGGTCGACGGCGCCGCCGGTGGCGGCGGTCGGGTCGGCCAGCGTGGTCCAGTCGATCAGGCCGGTGAGGGTCTTGTCGCCGACCGAGGTGTGCACGCCGGTCGGCGCCCGGTCGGTGCCGCCGAGGCCGCTGTCGCCGGCCACCACGTTGTCGCCGTCGCCGGTGGTGACGGTGTCCGCCCCGGCGCCGCCGGCCACCCGGCTGACCACGCCGGGCGCCTCGGCGGTGACGATGACGTCGTCGCCGCCGCGCCCGTCGACGTACGCCGGTCCGGTGCCGGTGCGGATCTGGTCCCTGCCGTCGGAGCCGACGACCACCGCGGTCCTGTCGAACGCCGAGGTCTTCGTGCCGTCGCCGCTGGTGTCACCGTCGCCGAGCAGCAGGATCGACATGGAGGTCTTGGCCGCGTCGGCGACCTGGTAGCCCCGCCCGTCCACGACCACCCGGGTCAGCGCCGGGTCGAGGAACTCCTGCCGCCGGCCGAGCGCCTCGACCGCGAAGCCGTCGAAGTCGTCGCTGGCGCCCTCCTGGCCGGCGTCGGCGTAGTGCAGCGCGTACACCTTGATCACGTCGCCGGCGTAGGTGCCGGCGTCGTTGTCCCAGGCCGCGTGGCCGCGCTGCTCGTCCTCGCCGAACCTCCCGGCGAAGACCACCAGGGTGTCACCGACCGTGCCGCCGAGTTCCGGTGGTGGCGGGGAGCAGTCGGGTTGTGCCCGGAAGTCCAGCAGGACCGCGTCGACCAGGGTGAAGTCGAAGGTCTTGGAGAAGAGCACCAGGTCGATGGTGATGTAGACCTTGAGGAACACCGACATCTGCCCGCTGGTGGTGAACAGGCAGATCGGGTTGACCAGCAGCGCCTGGAGGAACTCGCTGGTGCGGAACTTGCCGTCGTTGTTCGGGTCGTTCCAGCTGAACCCGATGGTGAGCCGGATGCCGCCCTCGATGCCGGCCTTCAGGAACAGCACGCTGACCTGGGCGCCGGCGGCGATCTCGCCGCGCAGGGTGACCACCGGGACGGCGGTGCCGGTGCTGTCGGCGGTCTTGAAGTAGAGACCGTCGAGCAGCTTCACCGCGTTGACCGCGGTGCCGTCGCCGGCCGCCTCGATCGCGTGTCGGATGCCGGCGGTGTCCAGGCCGGCGATGAACCGGGCGGTCACCGAGGCGCTGCCGGCCAGCGTGATCAGCACCGGCGGCGGGGCGTAGACCGGGCCGAACGACTGCCGCCAGCTGAAGCCGAGCGTCAGCGGCCCGGAGTCGAAGCCGATCAGCTCGACGTCCTGCCCCATCAGCAGCCCGAAGAGCGAGCCCGGGTTGTCGAAGACCGGGAAGCTGAAGCCGATCTTCGCGGCGGTGGACTTCCCGTCCGTGCCGGGCGTGAAGATCTTCTCGCCCTCGTCGCCGGCCGCGCTGTCCACGGCCGCCTTCACCTCGTTGGCGGACTTCGCCTGGGTGAACGCGTCGGCCCGGTCGATCAGGCTCGCCGCCGCCGCCGGCGAGGCCTCGGTGGTCAGCGCCTTCTCGCCGTTGACCAGGAACTGGCCCAACGGGATCGAGCAGCCGGCGTCGCAGTCCGGGATCCGGTTGATGAAGGTGACCACCGCGCGCACGGTGTCCACGAAGGACAGGTCCGGCCCGCCGCTGAGGGTGCTGAACTGCTTCGCCAGCCAGACCAGGGTGATGTCCGGCCCGCCGGTGGCCTTCGACAGGTCGGAGAGGACCGGGATCGGGGCGTAGAGCGTGTCGATGACCGGCTGCAGCGGCCCGGTGACCGCCTTGAGCTGCTCCACCACCGGCTTGAGGATCTTGTCGAAGAACGCGCCCGCGTCGAGCGCGATGTCGGTGAAGGTGATCCGCAGGCCGTGCTCCGGGCTGTCCCCGGCGGCGCTCAGCGCGCCCCGCTGGTGGCTCAGCTGCCAGCTCAGCCCGAACCGGGCGCTGATGCCGGGCAGCGCGGAGGCCGCCTCGCCGCCCGGGTCGACCTTCGCCGCCAGCTTCCAGTCGATCTTCACCTTGGCGGTGAGGTCGGTGGCGACGAGCGAGCCGAGGTCGCCGAACTCGGCCAGGGTCAGCTTGGCGGTCGGGTCGGCGGTGCACTCCCCCGCCGGGGTGTCGCCGAAGCAGCTCTGCTCCCCCGTCGAGCCCTTCAGGTCGATCGCGAAGTACGCGCTCACCAGCGGGTCGGTGCCCTGCTTCTGCGCGTTCACCCGGATGAACGCGAGCTGCGCGGCGAGATCGGACGGCATGTCGAAGGACGCGCCGATCTCCAGCTCCGGCGTGGCGTCCCCGGAGTGGGTGGCCACGTAGAAGCCCTCCTCCCGGTCGAGCACCAGGTCCAGCCGCAGCTTCCAGCCGAGCCGGGCCTTGATCCCGTCGGTGGCGCCCTTCTCCGCCTTCAGCGACAGGCCGGGCACGCCGAGGTCGAGCGGCACGTCCACGCCGAGGCAGCCGTCCCCGGCGCAGCCCTGCGCCGCCGACGGGTCGCCGCGGGCGGCGGTGAGGGTGATCCGGACCGACTGGAAGTCCTCCGGCCCGCAGGTGGCGGCGTCGGCGCGGCAGGTGACCGTGCTGGTCGCGCCGGGGGCGACCGCGGCCAGCGCGGCGTCCAGCGCGGCCTTCGCCCCGGCGTTGTCCAGCGTGGCGTCGGCGAGCACCGGGCCGATCGCGTCCTTGACCTGGGTACGCAGGTCGGCGATGAACCGCTGGCCCTGTTGCAGGTCGTCGCCGACCAGCGGCAGCTTGCCGTCGAAGCTGGCCAGGCGCAGCGCCTCCTCCACCTTGGCCAGGTAGCCGTCGATGCCGACGTTGAAGTCGGTGAGCCGCAGCGCGAGGTTCGCGAAGCAGGTGTTCAGGTCGGGCGTGGTGGTGTTCGCGGCCAGGTCCAGCCCGAGTTCCAGGGAGAGCAGGTTGCTCGCGCCGCCCGGGTCGCAGTCGTTGACGAAGAGCGGGGCGCGGGCGCAGACCGGCACGTCCGCGCCGCCGACGCCGTCGCCGCAGTCCGTGCCGGCGGTGGTGACGCTGGGCGTCACGCCGAGCAGGCCGGCGATCGGCCCGTCCGCGGCGAGCCCGCCGAGGCCGAAGCTGAGGTTGGCCCGGACGGTGCCGGGGTCGCCGGCCTTGCCGAGATCCAGGGCCAGCGGGCCGACCCGCGCGGCCACCGCCAGGTCGGTGGCCGCGCCGGCCACCGTGACGTCCGCGGACGAGGTGCGGTCCAGCAGCGGTACGCCGTCCGCGCGCAGCGGCAGCAGCAGGCCCAGTTGCGCCCGGGCGTCGACGTCCACGGTGAACGCCCCGGAGCTGTCCAGGCTTACCAGCTCGCGGGCGCCGTCCCAGCCGAAGGTCAGCGGGCCGCCGGTGTGGAAGCCGCGCTTCCAGTCCAGCCCGAGCCGCAGGTACGGCCCGCCGGCCCGCTCGTCCAGGGTGAAGGCGATGCCGCTGCCGTCGCCGATCGCGCCGTTCAGCACGTCGATCGCGTCCTGGAGGGTGTCCGGCGGCGCGGCCAGCAGCCGGTCCACGGCGTCGGCCAGCTCCGGTCGCAGCGCGTACGCGGTGCCGTCGGCCGGGGTGGGCGTGCCGGCCGCCTCGACCCGCAGGGTCTGCGCGTCGACCCGGGCCAGCACCCGGTAGGCCTTGCTGCCGATGACCACCGCCCGGTCCGCCAGGTTCGGGGCGAACCCGGAGTCGGCGTCCCGGCTGGTGTCCTTGAGCAGGAAGTTCCCGCCGTCGGCGGTGTAGCTGACGTCCGCGCCGACCCCGCTCTCGTCGCTGCCGAGCAGCTCGCGGGCGGAGCGGCCGAGCACCGGGATCTCGGTGTCCAGCGGCCCGGTGCCGGTCGACGGCGCGCCGAGTGCCGCGTTGACCAGCCGCAACGCCTCCACCACCAGCGCGAACATCGCCTTCGGGTCGTTCGGGTCGAAGTCGAGCGCGAAGAGGCCGGCCAGCTCGGAGGTGTCGACGCTCGGCTGGCCGCCGGCGGTCCAGCTCACGTCGACCCCGACGCCGGTGCCGAGCGCGCCGGTGGCACCCGGCACGCTGACGTCGACCCGTCCGCTGGTCTTCACCGATGCGGTGGCGGCGAGCAGGCCGCCCGGGTCCTGTTCCAGCCGGCTGAACAGGGTGCCGAGGCTGAGGTCCTGGGCCTGCTTGAACCGCACCTCGATCATGCGCTTGCCCTCGGCCGCCGGGCCGACGGCGAGGTTGCCGCCCAGCTTCACCTTCAGGAACCCGGCGGTGGTGTGGAAGTCCACCGCGGTGGTGATCGGGAAGTCGGCGGCGAAGAGCGGGGTGGCGGGGTCGGTGCGCAGCAGCACCCGGTCGGCGTTGGCGGCCGGGCTGCCGAGGTCGTCGCGCAGGTCGAGCACGAGCGTGACGCTGGCGGTGTAGCGGGGCTTGACCATCGCGTAGCTGGCCTGGGCGTTGGCGGCGCGCAGGCCGACCTTCGCGTCGCCGGCCGGCCGGGTGAGCGCGCCGCCGAGTTCGACCGCGCCGGTGTGCGGGCTGGAGCCGCTGATCACCCAGGCGCTGTCCGCGCCGGGCTGCCCGCCGATCCAGTTCTCCTTCAGGGTGACCGAGTCGGCGGTGTTGGCCGCGACGGTGCCGGCGGAGGTCCCGGCCACGACGCGCTGGCCGACCAGCGCCCCGGGGGCGAACCGGTCGCTGTCGACGGTGAGGCTCTTGGCGCCGAAGGTGGCGCCCCGGCCGGAGACCTGCGGCGCGCCCGGGTCCAGCGGCACCTCGACGGTGGACTCGCGCTCCAGCTTGACCCGGAAGACCAGCTTGTCGTCGGCGAAGGAGAGCCCGTCGACGGGCATGCCCTCGGCGGCGAGCAGGGCGAGCAGTTCCTGGATCGAGGTGAACTTCGGTTGCCCGGCCCGGGCCGGGTCGTCGACGCCCGGCTGGAAGTGCGGGTCCTCGGGTCGGGGGTGCACGTGCTCGCGCAGGAAGTCGGTGAGCTTCTCGTTGACCTTCACCGCGTCGGCGAAGGTGCCGCGCAGGAAGGGCAGGTCGAGGTTGCCGGCCGGACCGCTCTGCTGCACCCCGCCGATCAGGGTGGCGAGCTGGGCGATGCCGGCGGCCAGGTCGAGCGGGCTCATGGTGCGGAACCGGCCGATCGTCTCGTCGAGCCCGCTGGTGGTCACCGTGGGGCTGCCGACACCGATGTCCGCCCAGTCGACGGTCACGGTGGCGGCGATCGCCGGCAGGTCGAAGGGCGTACCGGCGGTGGCGGCGCCGAGCTTGACCACGCCGTGCACCGAGCCCGGGCCGGCCTCGGTCTCGGTGTCGGAGATCCGGCCGCCGCCGGAGCCGTCCAGCGCCACCTGCGCCAGGCCGGCGAGGGAGCCGGCCGCGCCGAGTTCGCCGGTGCCCGCGCCGGCCGGGGTGTCGAAGGCGAGGTGCCCGTCGCCGTTCGGGTCGGTCAGGGTCACCTTGAGGTGGCTGCTCGCGGTCAGCGTGCTGCCCGCGGTGAGCGTGACGCCGAGGATGCCGACGGAGGCGCTGGCCTGGTCCACGTCGGACCGGAACCGGGCCACCGCGTCGATGTCGATGCGGGGGCTGTCGCCGTCGCGCACCAGGTAGGTCTCGCCGGCGGCGGTGTGCCGAGCCCGCAGGTGCAGGGTGGCCCAGCCGGTGACGGTGACCGCGTCGGCGACGGTGACCCCGGAGACCGCCAGCTCCTGCTCGGCCACCTCGCGCCTGGTGCTGAGCAGGACGTCGAGCAGGTGGTCCCCGCCGCTGCTGGTGACCGTGCTGGTCAGGCGGGTGCCGCCGCCCAGGTCGACGTCCTGTTCCAGGCCGCCGGCGAGCGCGTCGGCGGCGGTACGGGCCAGCGTGTCGGCCTGGACCAGCGCGCCGGGGCTGACGCCGAGCAGCGGCAGCGGCTGGGCGAGCGCGCCGATCCGGGACAGGCCGCCCTCGGCCCAGGTGGCCGTGCGGTTCATCAGTCCCTTGAGGGCGGTCTCCCACGCCTCGTCGGCCTGCGCCGGGGGTGCCGTCACGACCAGGGCGAAGGTTGTCGCGAGCAGGGCCGCGACCGCCGCGGCGAGCAGACGCCGTAGAGCCACCATGAGCCACCTCGTTCCGAACGATGGCCGTCGGTGGACGGCGCCGTACGCGCCAGCACACCGATCACGGAATTTGCTCGCAACGAGAGTGTCGACTTGGTGACAGAGCGTCAATCCGAACGGTCGAGCCGCGTGTGACCAGGCGGTTCGCCGGGAGCGGCCGGGCAGGGGTTGGCGGGCGACCGACGCGGGTGGGCCCGGCCGGACGCCCGGCCGGGCCCACCGCGGTCGATGCGGCCTACGGGTAGGTGGTCAGGTACGACTGCTGGTGCGCCGCGTTCGCGGTCTCGCCGGTGTTGTTGATCACGCGGTTGATCGTCCCGACGCCGCCCAGCGAGACGGTGACCATGTTGGTGAACCGCACGTTCGGGTTGGTCGGCACCTCGAAGGCCCGGTCGGCGACGACCGCCGGGTTGACGTTGAAGTAGCAGTAGCTGCCCAGCCCCCACGCCTGGTGGCTGGTCACCGAGTCGGCCACCTTGTACGCGGCGTAGCCCCGGGTGGACCCGTTCATCCAGCCGGCCTGGTTCGGCGGGTCGTACGGCATCTCGTTCTGGTAGAAGTACGTCCGGCCGCCGTTGCCGTTCCAGACGGTCTGGTACTTCTGGTAGTGCTCGACGAAGAGGCCGTACATCGTCACGTTGTCGCCGTTGACGGTGAGGCCGGTGTCGGCGGTGTTCACCGTCCACCCGACCCCGTCGCCGTGATCGGCGCGCCACAGCCACATGTGGTCGCCGATCACGTTGTCGCTGTTGACGGTCAGCGAGTTGGTGGCCCGGCCGACGCCCGGCCCGCCGATCCGGAAGAAGACGTCGTGCAGCGAGGTGGGGTTGGCCGCGTGGCTGGCCGCCGAGCCGGGCGGGCCGACCTCCATCAGCACCGGCGAGTTGACCTGGCCGGCCTCGAACATGATGCCGGCGACCTTCACCCCGTCCACGTCGGCCACCCGCATCGCGACGGTGCCGTTGTCGGCCTGGATGGTGGCCAGGCCGAGGCCGAGGATCACCGTGTCCGCCCGGTCGACCCGGATCGGCTCGGTGACGCGGTGCACGCCCGGGGTGAAGAGCAGGTGCCGGCCCTGGGCGAGCGCCGCGTTGATGGTGGCCGCGCTGGTGCCCGGCCGGACGAGGTAGAACTGGCTGAGCGAGATGGACGAGCCGGCCGGGGTCTTGCCGTACCAGCTGGTGCCGGTGGAGTTGGTGCGCAGCGCCGGAACGAAGACCCGGTACTCGCCGGTGCCGTCGACGTAGAGGAACGGCTTCTCCCGCACCTGCGGGGTCTGCGGGATGACGGTGTGCGAGGGGTTCGGGAAGTGCGGTGCGGGAGCCCCGACGACGCCCTGGAAGACCATGTTCCACACCGAGCCGGTCCAGCCGTTGCCGAACTCGCTGTTGCGCGAGTACCACTGCTGCTGCGAGCCGGAGACCACCAGGCCGTCGATCCGGGTGTCGGCCATCAGCCCGCCGCTGGCCCAGCCGTCGCCGCCGTTCCAGAGCTGGATCTGGTTCTGCGCGCCGCGCAGGTGCATCCGCCGGTAGGGCGCGGCCTGCGACACCGCCCACCGCTCGACGGTCACCCCGGCCGGCAGGGTCACCGACAGGTTCTCCGCCGCCCGCCAGAAGTTCTGGGTGGCGTTGCCGCCCATCCAGAACGCCTCGACCCGGACGTGGCCGTTGAGGTTCACGTCGTCCGGGCTCATCCCGAGGCCGGCGACCTGGGTGAAGAAGCCGAGGTTGACGTCGGCGGTGTAGGTGCCGGGCTTGAACAGCACCGCGTAGCGCTCCGGGCCGAACTGGTTGGTCTCCTGCTGGGTGAAGAGGGTGTTCAGCCGGCTCTGGATGGTGGCGGTCGGGGTGGACGGGTCGAAGACGAAGGTGTTCGGGCCGAAGTTCGGGTTGCGCGGGTCGGTCGGCTCGACCGGTTCGCCGGTGCCCCCGCCGGTGGTGTTCACCTGGAGCTCCCAGAGCGAGTAGCCGTAGCCGGTGCCCCGCGCGGTGCCGTACATCCGCAGGTAGCGGCCGGTGCCGTTGACGGTGAGGGTCTGCGTGCCGCCGGTGCCGGTGGTGGTGCTGTAGACGGTGGTCCAGGCGCTGCCGTCGGCGGAGGTCTGGAGCTGGAACGCCCGCGCGTAGGCGGCCTCCCAGCTCAGCACCACCCGGCAGATGCTCTGGGTGCTGCCGAGGTCGACCCGGAGCCACTGCGGGTCGCTGGCCGCGCTGGCCCACCGGGTGCCCGGGTCGCCGTCGACCGCCGCCGAGGCGGGCAGGCCGGCGTTCTCCACCGAGGAGGCGGTGGCCGGGCGGCCCTGGGCGGCGTTGGTGCTGCCGCAGGTGGGCGTGGCGCCGCCGGTCTCGCCGTAGACCTGGAACTCCCAGAGCGAGTAGCCGTAGGCGGTGGCCCGCGTGGTGCCGTACATCCGGACGTACCGGCCGGCGCCGCTGACGGCCAGGATCTGGGTGCCGCCGGTGCCGGCGGTGGTGGTGTGGATGGTGGTCCAGGCGCTGCCGTCGTCGGAGGTCTGGAGCTGGAAGGCCCGGGCGTAGGCGCCCTCCCAGACCAGGGTGACCTGACTGACGGTGGCCCGGGTGCCCAGGTCGACCTGGATCCACTGGGGATCGCTGAACGCGCTGGACCAGCGGGTGCCGGTGTTGCCGTCCACGGCCGCCGCGGCGGGGGTGCCGGCGTTCTCGGTGGACGAGGCGGTGGCCGGGCGGCCCTGGGAGAGCAGCACCGGCGCGGCCTGCGCCGGGGGCGTCAGCCCGGTCGGCGCCAGCGCCGCGACGAGCGCGACCACCAGCCCGACGAGGGTACGTCGGCGGGGCCGCCGGCCCGGTGCCGGGCGTACGGATGTAGCGCGAGATGTCATGACTTCGCCTGTCGATAGGGGGTTGCGGACGCCGGGCACGACGGGGTGACGGGAGGGCGACCGCGGTGCGTGCAGTGGTGCCACCGGGGACGGGCACCGCGATCGGAGAGCGCTCTCGGGGAAGTGTTACGGCGCGGTTGCGACGGCGTCAAGACATCGATCTATAACGCTGTTATATATCCCGAAGGTTCGATGCGGGTGTTTTGCCCGACGGGCCGGTTCAGGGCCGCACGCCGCCGGCGGCGAGCAGCCGGGCGATCGGCAGGGTGGCCGCCCCCAGCGCCACCGCGTCCACGCCGAGCCGGCACAGCTCGATCGACGCCTGCTCGTACGGCTGGCGCAGCGCCTGCCGGCCGGCGGCCTCGCGCACCGCCGGCAGCAGGTCGCCCAGCGCCATCGCGGCCCAGCCGCCCAGCACCACCCGCTCCGGGTTGAACAGGTTGATCAGGTTGGCCACCCCGGCGCCCAGGTAACCGGCGGTCTCGTCGAGCACCCGGCGGGCGGTGGCCGACGTGGCGGCCGCCTCGACCAGGGCCGCGAGCTGGGACTCCTCGTCGTCACCCGGCACCGCCCGGCCGTGCCGCGCCTCCCGGTACCGGTCGATGATCGCCTCGGCCCCGACGTACGCCTCGAGACAGCCCCGCGCCCCGCACCGGCAGGACCGGCCCCCGTACACCAGGGTGGTGTGCCCCCACTCGCCCGCGCTGCTGGACGCCCCGCGGTAGGTGACCCCGTTGGTCACCACGGCGGACCCGACACCGGAGCCGACCAGCGCGAACACCGCGTGCCGGGCGCCCCGCCCGGCGCCGAACCACATCTCCGCCTGACCCGACGTCTTGGCGCCGTTGTCGATGTGCAGCGGCAGGTCGGTGCCGGCGGCGATGAGCCGTTCCAGCGGCACCCGGTCCCAGCCGAGGGCCTGGGCGTGCACCACCGCCTGCTCCCCCTGCTCGACCACGCCGGAGACGCCGATGCCGACCCCGAGCACGTCGTCCGGGGTCACCCCGGCCCGGGTGGTGACCGCGTCGATGCCGGCCAGCACGTGCCCGGCGACCACCGCCGGCTCGGTGCGCGCCGGGTCGAGCGGGTACTCGACGCTGGCCAGCAGGGCCATCGCGAAGTCGAACAGCTCGACCCGCACCCGGGTCTCGCCGACGTCCACCCCGATCACGAAGGCGTAGCGGGGCGCGACCCGGAGCATCATGCTGGGCCGGCCGCCGTCGGACTCGGCCGCGCCGGCCTCGACGACGAGGCCCTCGTCGATCAGGTCGCCCACCACGTTGCTCACCGCGGGCTGGCTGAGACCGGTGCTGCGGACCAGGTCCTGGCGGGTCAGCGGGCCGTCGAGGAAGAGCTTCGACAGCAGCGCCGACCGGTTCCGCAGCCGGACACCGCGATTCGTCGCTCGCGCCAACTCCACACGCCACCTCGATCCCCCGGGCCGTCCGAGGCGACTGTACGACCCCGTGCTTGACGGCCCTGCGGTCAACCACTTTAATGACGACATTCATTAAGCCTTGATGTAACTCTCGCGACACCGGGCGGCGCCGCCGCCGGAACACCAGCCCCACCCGCCCCACCGGCCGCCCGCGACCCCCTGCGCCACCGGGCGCCGGTGGCCCCCACCACTGTCGAACCGGAAGGGCAGATCGTGTCGAGACGACACCTCGCGATACTCACCGCGGCCGTCCTGGCCGCCGCCTCGCTGACCGCCTGCGGCGGCTCGGGCGACGACGCCTCCTCAGGTGGCGCGAAGACGCTCACCTACTGGGCCAGCAACCAGGGCGCCAGCCTGGAGGCCGACAAGCAGATCCTCCAGCCGGAGCTGGCCAAGTTCGAGCAGCAGACCGGCATCAAGGTCAACGTCGAGGTGGTGCCCTGGTCGGACCTGCTCAACCGGCTGCTCGCCGCCGCCACCTCCGGCCAGGGCCCGGACGTGGTGAACATCGGCAACACCTGGTCGGCCTCCTTGCAGGCCACCGGCGCGCTGGTCGAGTTCGACGACGCCACCCTGGCCAAGGTCGGCGGCAGGGACCGGTTCGTCCCGGCCGCGCTGGCCGCCGCCGGCGCCCCCGGCAAGCCGCCGGCGGCGGTGCCGCTCTACAGCCTCGCCTACGCCCTCTACTACAACAAGAAGGCGTTCGCCGACGCCGGCATCACCAGCCCGCCCACCACCTGGGAGCAGGTGGCCGAGGCCGGCCGGAAGCTCACCGGCGGCGGCAAGTGGGGCCTCGCGGTCGAGGGCGCCAACCCGTCGGAGAACGCGCACCACGCGTTCACCTTCAGCCAGCAGTACGGCGGCGAGTGGTTCGACTCCGCCGGCAGGCCGACCTTCGACACCCCGCAGAACGTCGCCGCGGTCAAGCGCTACATCGACCTGATGGCCGTCGACAAGATCGTCAACCCGAGCAACGCCGAGTACGCGCAGAACCAGTCGGTCTCCGACTTCGCCAACGGCAAGGCCGCCATGCTGCTCTGGCAGGCCGCCGGGTCGAACCTGAAGTCGCAGAACATGGCGCCGGACGCGTACGGGATCGCCCCGGTGCCGTTCCTGGCCGCCCCGCCGGCCGGCGGCAAGAAGGTCAACAGCATGGTCGCCGGGATCAACATGGCGGTGTTCAAGCACACCAAGAACAGGGACGCCGCGCTGGAGTTCGTCAAGTTCATGACCAGCGACGCCGAGCAGGTCGCGCTGAACAAGACGTACGGCTCGCTGCCCGCCGTCAAGACGGTGACCGGTGACCCGGCGTTCGCCGCGCCGGAGCAGAAGGTGCTCCAGGAGACGCTCGCCACCACGGCCGGGCCGCTGCCGCAGGTGCCCGACGAGAGCACCTTCGAGACGCTGGTCGGCACCGCCATGAAGGAGCTGTTCGCCGACGCGGCGAGCGGCAAGCCGGTGACCGAGGAGAGCGTGCGGCAGAAGTTGACCCAGGCCCAGCAGCAGATGCGCTGACCCGCCGGACCGGTGGCCGTGGGAGGGACGCCGACCCTTCCACGGCCACCCAGCGAGAGGACCCCGATGGCAACCAGCACCACCCCCCGGGACGTCGCCGCGCCCGACCGGCCGGCCCGGGGCGGGAAGCCGGACCGGCGCCGCCCCCGGCGCCCCCGCCGGTCCCTCCTGCCGTACCTGCTGCTCGCCCCGGCCATCGTGCTGGAGCTGGCGATCCACGTGGTGCCGATGCTGGTCGGCGCGTGGATGAGCCTGCTGGAGCTGACCCAGTTCCACATCCGGGACTGGTCGACCGCGCCCTTCGTCGGCCTGGAGAACTACCGGGTGGTGCTCGACTTCGACTCCGCCGCCGGGGCCGAGCTGCTGCACTCGTTCTGGGTGACCGTGGTCTACACGGTCGCCTCGGTCGGGCTCTCCTGGGTGCTCGGCACCACCGCCGCGGTGCTGCTGCAACGACCCTTCCGCGGCCGCGGCGTGCTGCGCGCGCTCTTCCTCACCCCGTACGCGCTGCCGGTCTACACCGCGGTGATCACCTGGAGCTTCCTGTTCCAGCGGGACACCGGCCTGGTCAACCACGTCCTGGTCGACCAGCTGCACCTGTTCGGCGAGAAGCCGTTCTGGCTGATCGGCGGGAACAGCTTCTTCGCGCTGCTGATCGTCTCCATCTGGCGGTCCTGGCCGTTCGCCTTCCTCTGCATCATGGCCGGCCTGCAGAACATCCCCGGTGAGCTCTACGAGGCCGCGGCCATGGACGGGGCCGGCTTCTGGCGGCGGCTGCGCTCGGTGACCCTGCCCATGCTGCGGCCGGTGAACCTGGTCCTGCTGCTGGTGCTGTTCCTCTGGACCTTCAACGACTTCAACACCCCGTACGTGCTCTTCGGCGGCTCCGCGCCGGACCAGGCGGACCTGATCTCCATCCACATCTACCGCAGCTCCTTCAAGACCTGGGACTTCGGCTCCGGCTCGGCGATGTCGGTGGCGCTGCTGCTGTTCCTGCTCGTGGTCACCGCCGCCTACCTGCTGATCACCAACCGCCGGAGGAACGATGCGTGAGACGGCCACCGAGCGCTGGGCCCGCCGGATCGTGCTGACCCTGCTCACGATCTTCGTCCTGGTGCCGCTGTACGTGATGGTCAGCTCGGCGATCAAGCCGCTGCAGGACGTGCAGAACGCGTTCACCTGGTGGCCGCGCCGCCCGACCCTGCAGGCGTTCGTGGACATGTGGTCGACCGTGCCGCTCGGCCGCTACCTGGTGAACAGCCTGGTCGTCTCCAGCGTGGCGGCGGTCTTCTCGGTCACCGTGGCGATCTTCGCGGCGTTCGCGGTGAGCCGCTACCGGTTCCGCGGCCGGGGCCTGTTCTCGGTGACCGTGCTCTCCACCCAGATGTTCCCCGGCATCCTGTTCCTGCTGCCGCTGTTCCTGATCTACGTCAACCTCGGCAACGCCACCGGCATCCCGCTCTACGCCAGCCGGACCGGCCTGATCATCACGTACCTCACCTTCTCGCTGCCGTTCTCGATCTGGATGCTGGTCGGCTACTTCGACTCCATCCCCCGCGGGCTGGACGAGGCCGCGCAGGTCGACGGCGCCGGGCCGCTGCGCACCCTGTTCCAGGTGGTGCTGCCGGCGGCGGTGCCCGGCGTGGTCGCGGTGACCGTGTACGCGTTCATGACCGCCTGGGGCGAGGTGCTCTTCGCCTCGGTGATGACCAACGAGGACAGCCGCACCCTGGCGGTCGGCCTGCAGGGCTACTCCACCCAGTTCAACGTCTACTGGAACCAGATCATGGCGGCCTCGCTGGTGGTCAGCATCCCGGTCGTCGCCGGTTTCCTGGCGTTGCAGCGCTACTTCGTCGCCGGCCTCACCGCCGGCGCGGTCAAGTAAGACCACGTTCACCGCGCTCGCTAAGGAGAACCGAGAAGTGCCGGAGCTGTCCAACCTGCCGCCCGACTTCCTCTGGGGCGTCGCCACCTCGGCGTACCAGATCGAGGGCGCCGTCGACACCGACGGTCGGGCACCGTCCATCTGGGACACCTTCTGCCGGGTGCCCGGCGCCGTCGACAACGGCGACACCGGAGCCGTCGCCTGCGACCACTACCACCGCTGGCCGGAGGACGTGGGGCTGATCCGGCGGCTCGGCGTCGACGCGTACCGCTTCTCGGTGGCCTGGCCCCGGGTGCGCCCGGACGGCGTCGGCGCGGTGAACCCGAGGGGGTTGGACTTCTACGACCGGCTGGTCGACGCGCTGCTGGCCGCCGGGATCCGGCCCTTCGTCACGCTCTACCACTGGGACCTGCCGCAGGTGCTGCAGGACCGGGGCGGCTGGCCGGAGCGGTCCACCGCCGAGGCGTTCGCCGACTACGCCGCCGTGGTGGCCGCCCGGCTCGGCGACCGGGTGACCGACTGGACCACCGTCAACGAGCCGCTCTGCGTGTGCTGGATCGGGCACCTGGAGGGGCGGATGGCCCCGGGCGAGCGGGACCTGGCCCGGGCCGTGCACGCCTCGCACCACGTGCTGCTCGGCCACGGGCTGGCCACCCGGGCGATCCGGGCGAACGCCGCCCGCCCGGCGTCGGTGGGGCTGGTGCTCAACCTCAGCCCGATCGAGCCGGCGACCGACCGGCCGGAGGACGTCGCGGCGGCCCGGCGGATGGACGGCCACGTCAACCGCTGGTGGCTGGACCCGGTGCACGGCCGCGGCTACCCGGCCGACATGCTCGCCACCTACGGCGTGGAGCCGCCGGTGCGCGGCGACGACCTGGCCGTCATCGCCACCCCGACCGACTTCCTCGGCGTCAACTACTACTTCCGTCAGGTGGTGGTCGACGACCCGGCCGGGCCGCCGCCGCACGCCCGGCAGGTGCCGGTGCCCGGCTCGGTGGAGACCGCGATGGGCTGGGAGATGTACCCGGCCGGGTTGGAGCAGTTGCTGGTCGCGGTGCACGAGGAGTACCGGCCGGCGAAGATCGTCGTCACCGAGAGCGGCTCCGCCTGGCCGGACGAGGTCACCCCGGACGGGACCGTGGAGGACAAGGAGCGCACCGACCACCTGGAGCAGCACCTGGCCGCCTGTGCCGGGGCGGTCGGCCGGGGCGTCCCGCTCGCCGGCTACTTCGTCTGGTCGCTGCTGGACAACTTCGAGTGGGCGTACGGCTACGACAAGCGGTTCGGCCTGGTGCACGTGGACTACCCGACGCAGCGGCGGACGGTCAAGGCGAGCGGTCACCGCTACGCCGAGCTGATCCGCGCCCACCAGCGGCGCCCCGGGACGGCGGAGGCCGTCGCCCCGGTGGCCGGATAGCGGGCCGACGGGGCCCGGGAGCCCTGGGTGCCGCACCGGGCGGCACCCAGGGACCCGTCCGGGTGGTCGGCGGATGGGACCACCCCCGGCCCCGGCGCCCGCGGCGGTAGCATGCCGCCATGGCCGCGACGGAGCCGGTCCGGGCGGGCTCCGGGGTGGCCGACATCGACCGGGTGAAGGCGCTGAGCGACGGCGTCTTCGCGATCGTCATCACCCTGCTGGTGCTGGAGCTGCGGGTGCCGTCGTACGCGCCGGGCGAGTTGCTGACCGGGCTGCTCCACGAGGGCTCCGCCTATCTCGCCTTCGTGATGTCCTTCGTCTACGTCGGCGTCCTCTGGCTCAACCACCAGGCGCTGTTGCGGCTGCTGCGCGGCACCACCCCGGCACTGAACTGGATCAACCTGGCCATCCTGTTCGGCGTGGTGATCATCCCGTTCCCGACCGCGGTGCTGGCCTCGGCGTTCGCCGAGCACGGCGACCGGCACGACCGGCAGGTGGCGGTCGCCCTCTACGCGCTCGCCGCGGCGCTGATGTCGGTGCCGTGGCTGGTGGTCTTCGGCTACCTGCGCCGCCGTCCCGAGGTGCGTGCGGCGGACGTCGGGCACGGGTACGTGCGGGCGCAGAGCCGCCGGCCGGTCACCGGCCTGGTCCTCTACGGCCTGGCCGGGCTGCTCGGCTGGCTGGTGCACCCGGTGGTCGGGCTGGTGGGCATCATCGTCATGATCATCTATCACGCCGTCACCAGTGAGGGGATCCGCCGCCTGGGGCGGTCGCCGGCCCGCCGGTCGACCTGACCCGGCCCCGCTCGGCCCGCGTCAGGTCGGCCGGGGTGTCGGCGTCCCGCGGCGAGCCGGTCCCGTCGCAGGGCACGTGCACCACCAGGTCCGGCCGGTCGCGGATGAGGTCGCGGGCGCCCCGGTCGCCGGTGGCGTACCGGTCGAGCAGCGGCCAGATTGGCCGGCCCAGCAGCACGGGGTGCCCGGGCCGGCCGGCGTAGGTGGCCACCGCGACCGGCACGCCGGCGGCGTACGCGGCCCGCACCCGGCGCACCGCCGCCGGGCCGAGCAGCGGCTGGTCGACGAGGACCACGACGGCCGCCGTCGCGTCGTCCGGCAGCGACGCCAGCCCCCGGCGCAGCGAGCCGCCCAGCCCGTCCGCCCAGGCCTCGTTGCGGACCAGCACCGCGCCGGGCAGGTCGGGCAGGTCGTCGCCGCCCGCGCCGACCACCACGTGCACCGGCGCGCACCCGCCCCGCCGCAGCAGGCGGACCGCGCGGCGCACCAACGGCTCGCCGGCGAACTCGACGAGGGCCTTCGGGCGACCGAACCGGTGGCCGGCGCCGGCGGCGAGCAGCAAACCGGCCACGCCACCGGTCTCCCCCGCTCCCGGCACCGCACCTCCCCCGCTCTCGCTGTTTACCCGATATGCCCGTTAAAGGTGTTTCAACGCTAATATGAGGCGGTGCAGAGCGGGAACCAGAGCACCGATCCCGGCGCCGGGCCGACGTCCCGCGTCGCGCTGACCGTCAACGGCGCCGGCCACGACCTCACCCTGGACAACCGCACCACGCTGCTCGACGCGCTGCGCGAGCACCTCGGCCTGATCGGCGCCAAGAAGGGCTGCGACCACGGGCAGTGCGGCTCGTGCACGGTGCTGCTGGACGGCCGGCGGGTGAAGAGCTGCCTGATCTTCGCGGTCACCCTGGACGGCTGCGACGTGCTCAGCGTCGAGGGGCTGGCCGGCCCGGACGACCTCAGCCCGTTGCAGGCCGCGTTCATCGCGCACGACGCCTTCCAGTGCGGCTACTGCACCCCGGGCCAGCTCTGCTCCGCCCGCGGCCTGCTCGACGAGGTGGCCCGGGACTGGCCCAGCGCGGTCACCGGTGACCTGATCGGGCCGGTCGAGCTGACCGACGCCGAGATCCGCGAGCGGATGAGCGGCAACCTGTGCCGCTGCGCCGCGTACCCGAACATCGTGGCCGCGGTGCGCGAGGCGGCGGGGTCGCGGTGAGACCCTTCCGCTACTGGCGCCCCGCCGACGTCACCGAGGCGGTCGCCCTGCTCGACGCGGAGCCGCAGTCGGCCTACCTCGCCGGCGGGACCAACCTGGTCGACCTGATGAAGCTCGGCGTGCAACGTCCGGAACTGCTGGTGGACGTCACCCGGCTGCCGCTGGACGGGATCGAGCCGCAGCCCGACGGCGGGCTGCGGGTGGGCGCCACCGCGCGCAACAGCGACCTCGCCGCGCACCCGCTGGTGCGCCGGGACTACCCGGTGCTCGCCCGCGCGCTGCTCGCCGCCGCCTCCGGGCAACTGCGCAACATGGCGACCACCGCGGGGAACCTGCTCCAGCGCACCCGGTGCGTCTACTTCCAGGACACCGGGAAGGCGTGCAACAAGCGCACCCCCGGCAGCGGTTGCGCCGCGCGGCACGGACAGAACCGCGACCTGGCCATCCTCGACTGGTCCGACCGGTGCGTGGCCACCCACCCGTCCGACCTGGCGGTGGCGCTTGTCGCGCTGGACGCGGTGGTCGAGGTGCGGCAGCCGGACGGTGCCCGGGAGCTGCCGCTGACCGAGCTGTACCGCTCACCGGGTGAGCACCCGGAGCGGGAGACGACCCTGCCCCGGGGCACGCTGATCACCGCGGTGCGGATCCCGCCACTGGTGGCGGCGCGCCGCTCGACGTACCTGAAGGTGCGCGACCGGGCGGCGTTCGCGTTCGCGGTCGGCTCGGTGGCCGCGGTGCTCGACCTGGACGGGGACGTCGTGCGGGAGGTCCGGCTGGCGTACGGGGCGGTGGCCCACCGGCCGTGGCGCGCCCACCGGGCCGAGCAGGTGTTACGGGGTCAACGGTTCACGCCCGACCTGGCCGGCCGGGCCGCCGACGCCGAACTCGCCGAGGCCCGCCCGCTGCGGCACAACGGCTTCAAGGTGCCGCTGGTCCGCAACATCACGGTCCGCGCGCTGACCGACCTGGCCGGGCAGGCGGCGGCGTGAGCACCGGGGCGGTGGGGCGGGCGTACCCGCGGCTGGAGGGCCGGGACAAGGTCACCGGCGCCGCCCGGTACGCCGTGGAGTACCCGGTGGAGGGTGTCACGTACGGCTGGGCCGTGCCGGCGGCGGCGGTGCGCGGCCGGATCACCCGGATCGACCCGGCGGCGGCGCTCGCCGTGCCCGGCGTGCTGGCCGTGGTGCACCACGGCAACGCCCCCCGGCTGGCCCCGGACGTCGAGGCCGACCTGTACCTGTTGCAGGACCCGGTGGTGCACTACCGCGGCGAACTGGTCGCGGTGGTGGTGGCCGAGAGCATCGAGGCCGCCCGGGAGGGGGCGCGGCTGGTCGCGATCGAGTACGACACCCTGCCGCACAGCACCGTGCTCACCGAGGACCACCCCGGGCTCTACCGGCCGGACCGGGTGAACCCGTCCTACCCGGCGGACACCGCCTCGGGCGACTTCGACGCCGGGTACGCCGCCGCCGCGGTGCGGGTGGACGTTACCTACCGGACCCCGGCCTACCACAACAATCCGATGGAGCCGCACGCCAGCACCGCGCACTGGCGGCCGGACGGAACGCTGCTGGTGTACGACTCCAGCCAGGGCTCCACGCCGGTGCAGGCCGCCCTCGCGGAGCTGTTCCGGGTGCCCCGGGAGAGCGTCCGGGTGGTCAGCGAGCACGTCGGCGGCGGGTTCGGCAGCAAGGGGTACGCCAAGGCCGCGGTGGTGCTCACCGCGCTGGCCGCCCGACACGTGGACCGGCCGGTGCGGCTGGCGCTGACCCGGCAACAGCTGTTCGGCCCGGTCGGCTACCGCACCCCCACCATCCAACGGGTCCGGCTCGGCGCGGAGGCCGACGGCCGGCTCGCCGCGGTCTGCCACGACGCGATCAGCCAGTCCTCGACGATCGTCGAGTTCGCCGAACAGACCGCCGTCTACACCCGCAGCATGTACGCCGCGCCGCACCGGCGCACCACGCACCGGCTGGTCCGGCTGGACGTGCCCACCCCGTTCTGGATGCGGGCGCCCGGCGAGTGCCCCGGCGCGTACGCCCTGGAGTCGGCGATGGACGAGCTGGCCACCGCCTGCGGGGTCGACCCGGTGGAACTGCGCGTGCGCAACGACGCGCAGGTCGATCCCGAGCTCGGCGAGCCGTTCAGCAGCCGGAACCTGGTCGGCTGCCTCACCGAGGGCGCGCGCCGGTTCGGCTGGGCCGACCGGGACCCCCGGCCGGGGGCGCGCCGGGACGGGCGCTGGCTGGTCGGCACCGGGGTGGCCGGCTCCAGCTACCCGGCCCGGCAACGCGCCGCGTCGGCGTCGGCCACCGCCCTGCCCGACGGGCGGTTCCGGGTGGAGATCAACGCGGTCGACATCGGCACCGGCGCCCGGACCGCGCTGTGGCAGATCGCCGCCGACGCGCTGGGCGTGCCGCCGGAGCGGGTGGAGGTGCGGATCGGCGACAGCGCGCTGCCCCGGGCCCCCGGCGCGGGCGGCTCGATGGGCCTGTCCTCCTGGAGCTGGGCCGTGGTGCGGGCGTGCGAGCAGGTGCGCGACCGGCTGGGGCCCGACCGGCAGCCCCCCGGGGACGCGTTCACCGTCCAGGTGAGCAGCGCCGACGAGGTCCGCGCCCAGGCCCAGCGGCCGCGGTACGCGTACGGGGCGCAGTTCGCCGAGGTCCGGGTGGACGCCGACACCGGCGAGGTGCGGGTGAGCCGGATGCTCGGCGTGTTCGCCGTCGGCCGGGTGGTCAACCCGACGACCGCGCGCAGCCAGCTGATCGGCGGCATGACGATGGGCATCTCGATGGCGCTGCACGAGGAGGGCGTGCTCGACGAGCGGTACGGCGACTGGGTCAACCACGACCTGGCCACCTACCACATCACCGGCTGCGCCGACGTCGAGCGGATCGAGGCGTACTGGGTGCCCGAGGAGGACGGCGACCTGAACCCGTCCGGGGTGAAGGGGCTCGGCGAGATCGGCATCGTCGGCACCGCGGCGGCCGTCGCCAACGCCGTGCACCACGCGACCGGGGTGCGGATCCGGGAGCTGCCGATCCGCCTCGACAGACTGGTCACGCCATCAGCCTTTGCTTAAATAAGCCCCCACTGATATAACTGGCGGGTGCACGCCTTCGATGTGCTCGGCGATCCGGTGCGACGCCGCATCCTCGAGCTGCTCGCCGAGGGCGAGATGACCGCCGGCGGGCTCTACGACGTGATCCGGGCGGAGTTCGGCATCTCCCAGCCGGCCGTCTCGCAGCACCTCAAGGTGCTGCGGGAGAACGGCTTCACCACCGTGCGGCCGGAGGGGACCCGGCGGCTCTACGCCGTCGACCCGGGCCCGCTGCGTGAGGTCGACGACTGGCTCGCCCACTTCCGCCGGTTCTGGATCCCACCGCTTCAGGCACTCGCCACCGAGCTCGCCCGAGGCAAGCGAGAACGGCGGCTGCGCGGGCAGTCCGCCGACCCGTCCGACGACGACAGGAGACAACCATGATCGACGCGACCAGCCAGCTCAACGCCGTCCGCCGTCAGGTCGGCCAACGGACGCTGGAGGCCGGCGAGGCGCGGGTGACGACCATCAGCCAGACGTACGACGCGCCGCTGGAGGACGTCTGGGACGCCTGCACCAACCCCGAGCGCATCCCCCGCTGGTTCCTGCCGGTCAGCGGCGACCTCAAGCTGCACGGCCGCTACCAGTTGGAGGGCAACGCGTCCGGCGTCATCGAGCGCTGCGACCCGCCGAAGAGCTTCGCCGCCACCTGGGAAATGATGGGCGACGTGAGCTGGATCGAGGTCCGGCTGACCCCGACCGAGGACGGCCGCACCCGGTTCGAGCTGGATCACATCGCCCACGTCGACCAGGAGCGGTGGACCCAGTTCGGCCCGGGCGCGGTCGGGGTGGGCTGGGACCTGGCGCTGCTCGGCCTGGCCACCCACCTCGCCAACGACGGCAGCGGAGTCACCCCGGAGCAGAGCGAGGCCTGGAGCACCTCCCCCGAGGGCCGGGCGTACGTGACCACCAGCAGCGAGCGGTGGGGCGAGGCGAGCATCGCCGCCGGCACCGACCCGGCGGAGGCGCGGGCCGCCGCCGGGCGCACCACCGCCTTCTACACCGGCGTCCCGGAGAGCTGAGCCGCCCGTCGCCGGCGCGAACCACCCGGTTGGCGGGAGGTCGGGGTGTCCCCGGCACCCGGACACCCCGACCTCCGGTAACCGGAGTGGATCAAGATGGCGGGTAACGTGCTGCGGCATGAGTGACCTGCCGTACTCCCACTGCTCCTACTGCGGGGCGGCCTACCCGGCGGCGGCCGGCTGGCCGCGGGTCTGCGCGGTCTGCGGCCGGACGGTCTGGCGCAACCCGCTGCCCGTCGCGGTGGCGGTGCTGCCGGTCCGCACCGCCGCGGGCCTCGGCGTGGTCGTCGTACGGCGGGACATCGAGCCGGCGCGCGGGCTGCTCGCGCTGCCGGGCGGCTTCGTCGAGTACGGCGAGGAGTGGAACGACGCGCTCGTCCGGGAGCTGCGCGAGGAGACCGGTCTGCTCGCCGACGCCGCGGACGCGCGGCTCTTCGCGGTGCACAGCGCCCCGGCCGGCGGCACCATGATGGTCTTCGGCGAGCTGCCCGAGCGGCGGGCCGAGGAGCTGCCACCGTCGGCGCCGACCGAGGAGGCGACCGAGTGGCTGGTGCTGACCGAGCCGACCGAGCTGGCCTTCTCCACGCACACCCGGGTGCTGGCCGACTTCTTCGCCCGCCGCGTCGGCTGAGGCGCTGTCGCGTCCGACGCCGGCGGCGCCGCGACGATCAGGCGGTGCCGGTCAGGTAGGCGGCGGGGACCACGTCGGTGAGCCAGACCCCGTTGGCGCTGCGGTAGAAGACGTGTCCGTCGCGGGCCATCGCCGCCGCGTCGATGGTGAACACCACGACCGACCCGGGCCGGCGGGCGCCCACCCGGCGGGCGGTCTCGACGTCGGGCGACAGGTGGACGTGGTGCCGCCCGCCGCGGTGCACGCCGGTGGCCCGGATCGACGCGACGGCGGCCGCGCCGGTGCCGTGGTAGAGCGTGTCCGGCGGCGGCACCGGCACCAACCCCAGGTCGACCGGGATCGAGTGCCCCTGGTTGGCCCGGATCCGCTCCACTCCGTCCGGGCCGCGCTCGACCGCGAACCGCTGCTTGTCGTTGCCGGCCACCACCGCGTCGAGGTCGGCGCGGTCGATCCGCAGCGCGGTGAGGAACTTCCCGACCGGCACCCAACCCGCCCCGTCGGGCGTGAGGCCGAACCGGCCGGGCTGGTGCCGCAGCGCGAGCGACATCCGCTTGCTCAACCTGACCAGATCCGCGTGATCCACCCCGGCATTGTCGCCTGGCAGCGAACCCGGCCACGATCCGCCCGGGTTGTCCCTCGACGGCCCCCGCCGATCGGCGCGAGGCCGGCGCGGGATCGGCGTGGGGCGCGGCGCCGACCGGCGCGGCCGGCGGCAACCGGCGCGGCGAGAGTCCGCGGTGGACCGCGCCGCCCGGAAGGCCCCGGACCCCGCGACCGGGGTGCGTGAGTGCGCCGACGAGCAACTTCTGCTACCGGGCGCTCAACGTGTCGCTCTTGACGAAGGCCAGGTCGATGGCGGGATCGGTAACGGTGAGCGCAGCGGGCGACAGGACCGGGATACCGACGGGCAACGGCAGGTCGGGGGCCAGCGTGATCCTGACGCCGGGGAGCCCGCCGACGAAGCGGGTGGCGTAGAGCGCGACGTTGCCGCTCACGGTCACCCGGTCGGCGGTGTACCGAATGGTCCGGTCGGGCGTGCCGGGCGGGCGGATCACGACATCATCGCTGACCGCCTCGTGCATGCTGAACTTCAGCGCCGTGAGGGTGCCCTCGGCGGTGGGCAGTTGGACGATCCCTTCCAACCGGAGCCCGGTCATGGTCAGCGTGGAGGCGGTCAGCTTCGAGGGGGTCGCCGCCACCAGCGGCTGTCCCGGATCCGCGCTGATCCAGGGCAACGCCGTCCCGGCGTCGACGCCGCCGGTAGCGTTCGGGGACGACTCCGGTCGGCGGCAGTCGTTGCCCGAGGCTGTCGGTGCAAGGGTCGCCAGCGGGTTCGTGGACAGCCGGTGGAGGGGTCCGACGGGGGCCGTCGACCGTGCCGCGGCCCACGTGACGTCATCGGGGTGTCCCCCGCCGAACGCGTCGCCGGTCCCGTCGGCACGGACGATCTGGCCGGCGCGCGTCTCGAGGTATCCGATCGGGCGAGCCGGAAGGGCGCCGCGCGGGCCGCCCGACGCGGGCCGACTCTCCGGCGGCGCGCTGCTCGGTGCCGGCGGGCTCGGGCAGGTAGGTCCGTCCCGCGCGGTGGCAGGCAGGACGGACGCCCGGGCCGGGCTGAGCGCGGCGGGCGCCACGGCGGCGGCGAGGCCGAGCAGTCCGAGCAGCACGGCGAAGATCCGGGGGTCGGGCTTCCGAGGCACGAGCGGTTCCGCCTCCGACCCGCCGGCTCGCTGGTGTCTCCGTGGCCCGCGGGCGTCCTCGTCGATGGGCGGCCGCAGGACGATGCGCGGGCCGATGCCGTCCCGATCCGCCATCAGCTCGTCGACGACGGCCGGCTGCTCCCGCTCGGTGCCGGACCTGCACCGGGGGCCGGTAGGTCAGGGGCCGTCCCGGTCGCCGGCTTGTGCCGCGTCCCCGCCTCGTCCGGTGACTCGTCCTGCGGGTCGCCGGACGAGGCGTCCCGCCCCGCCCCCTCGCCGGCCGGCCCGCGGGTCGTTCGGTCGTCGTCGGGCTCTGCCCGTCCGGCCGCCGGGTCGGGTGCCAGCGCCCACGCGTAGCCCAGGGCGCTGCCCACGATGCCGAGGATCAGACCGATGAAGAAGCCGCCGAGGTTCACCCCGATCAGCGAGAAGAGGGCGGTCACCGCGGCGACCACGGCGTAGAAGACCCGGTGCTGCGGCGTGAACCACATCAGCAGCCCGCAGGTGACCAGGATGGCGGGGATCAGCCAGGAGAGGAAGCCCGTCGGCCCCGTCTGGAAGGCGAGACCGGCGAGCGACACCTGGGCGGTGCCGAAGATCTCGACGCCGGCCAGGGCGGTGAGCAGGCCGCCCCAGAACGGCCGGGTCCGCCGCCAGTGCTGGAAGCCTCGCCACGCCGTGCGGAGCCGGCCAGGCCGGGCGGGCTGTGTTTCGCCGTCTGTCACGCATCCTCCTGCCGGTTGAGGAGTGGAGGGGCAGCCAGGGCCCCGCGGAGCGCGCCCTGGTGGCCCGGGTGACCAGCTCAGAAGCATTCCCTGGCGTCCGGGCCGACCTTGACCTTCAGCCGCAGTCCGGGAAGCGTGAACGTCTCGGCCTGGATGGCGCGGGCCACCTGGCGCAGGTTCCTGATGTTCACCTCTTCGGCCTGCTGGCCGAAGCCTCCCAAGGGGCCCCTGGCGTTGTCGGGTCCGCCCTCGAGCGTCGACGCGTCCTGCCCGATGTTGATGTTGGTGAACCTGACGTCACCCTGGAGCGACACGACGTCGATCAGCAGGTCCTCCGCCGTGGCGGGCCGGCCACCACCGCCAGCGGTGATGACGAGCACCACGGGAACGCCCGGCGCCTTCACCGACTGGCACAGATCGAAGATCTGTGCGCGGCGGATACCGGTGACGGCCACCGGGTGCTGCGTGCCGTCGACCTCCTCGGCGACCCCGCCGTACTGGACGAAACCCTCCCCCTGCAGCTCCGAGGCCGAGACCTTGAACGTCTGCCCGGACACTGCGAACGAGGCCGCAATCGCGCCGTTGGCCATACCGAAGACGATCCCGGCGGCGACGGCGATCGCCGGCACCAGCATCGCGGCGAACCTTCGCCACCGGGTATGCCCAACGGGGTTGCCGATCCGTTCCTGCACGATTGCTCCTCGGATGGATGTCGCGCGGTTCGCCGGACGGATGTGATGGCCGCGTGCGGCGCTGGCCACCGGTGATCGGCAGGCAAATGAGGTCCGATGTGATGATGCGGAGTGCCCCACATCACAGGCCCGCCTACTGGACGCTAACACGCGGTGAATTTCCCGGAGGGCGTTTCCGCACCGCGGAAAGAACTGACGTGATTCCGGTTGGAAATGGCTAAGCGGAAACGGACAACGCCGCTGCGGCAGATCCGAATCCCCCCGCCGAGTGCCATTCCGGGACGACCCGCCGGTGAGGCTCGGGGGCGGGTGCGCCGGGCCGTCGCGGTGCCGGTGGCCGGGCGATCCCCACATCGGACTTTCTCCGCTATCACCTGCGGCACCTTCGCCACGCGGGCCACGACTTGCGGCGATGTCCTGCGCCATCACCCGGGTGAAATCGATGATGCCCCTAGCAGCCCCTCCTGCGGTGAGCTTGGTGCGGCTAGCAGGTTGCCCGGCGCCGAACCTGGCCGATCGTCCGATCCGGAGCGGGAGAGCGAAGGTTACGACGCGGGGCGCAGGACAGCGTTGACGGTGCAGGCTCAGGGAAACAGAGAGAGAATTCCGGTAACCGAACTCCGTGACGTTTCAACGTGAACGCTCCGTTCCGGACCGATCTCGAAAGGTCACTTCATGTTCGTACGCACGGCACACCAGCTCGTTCCCGTGCTGGCGATGGCGCTGGGTATTTCCGCCGTGGCCGTCGCACCCGTCGCACAACCGGTTGCTCCGCCGGGCGAGGTCTGCGACAAGAATCCGAGAAGTAAGAACGGTCGGGAGGACGACGCGGTCGCCGACACGTTCATGGTGGCCGCCGCCCATCCCCTCGCGGCCGAGGCGGGTTGCAAGATTATCGCCAGGGGCGGCAGCGCTGCGGACGCCGCCGTGTCCGTTCAGGCGGTCCTCGCCGTGGTGGAGCCGCACGCCTCCGGTCTGGCCGGCGGCACCCTCATCAACCACTGGAATGAGGACGCGCGCGACATCCGCTTCTTCGACGGCATGGCCAGAGCGCCGCAACACGTGACCGAGAATCTCCGGACGCCCACCCCGCAGGAGGCCAAGGACACCGGGACGGACCAGTTCCCGAACGACGCCTCGGCAACCGGACGCGCATTCGGTGTTCCCGGCACACTGCGCGTGCTCGCGGACGTGCACGGCTTGTACGGCAAGCTCCCGTGGAACCAACTCTTCGACGACGCCATCCGGCTGGCCGCGGACGGCTTCCCGATGTCCCCGAACCTGCACGACGGTTTCGAGGAGCGCTTCAACGGGCGGAAGCGTTGCAACTATCCCGACCTGCGCCCCCGGTACTGCGACGGTGACGAGCCGAAGCCGGTGGGCACGACCCTCTACAACGCGGAGATCGCGGAGGTGCTGCGACAGGTGCGGGACGGGGGCGCAAGGGCGTTCTACGACCCCAATGGCAAAATCGCCCCGGCCATCACGCAGCACGCGGCCAAGGGGCCGATCAAGCTCAAGGGCAATACCGCGGGTCCGGTGGTGATTCCCTCCCTGATGACGCCGCAGGACTTCGCCGACTACAACAGCGTGGAACGCACCGAGGTGTGCCGGAAGGTGTTCGGCGTCTCCGTGTGCACCTCGCCGCCGGCCGCGTTCGGCGGAGTGGCGGTGCTGGAGATGCTCAAGTTGCTGGAACGCGGCCAGGTGGCGAAGACCGACCCCGGCTCGGCCGGCCGGATCCATCTCTCGATCGAGGCCAGCCGGTTGGCGAATCTCGACCGTCGCGCCTACGTCGGTGACCCGGAGTACCACGGTGTGCCGGTGGAGGGGCTCCTCGACGACCGATACCTCGACCAGCGCTTCTCCCTTTTCTCTCCGGACCGGGCGATCCGGCCGGTCGAGCAGGGCGACCCGCCGGGAGTTCCACGGCCGGCTCCCCAGGTGGGCGACGAGCCCGCCACCGTGGATGTCGGCGACCCGACGAGCAACGTGAGCATCGTCGACGCCGAGGGCAACGCCATCTCCATGACGACCACCATCAACAGCCACTTCGGGGCGCATCTGGAAGCGCAGGGCATGATCCTCAACAACGCCTTGAACAACTTCACCGACACGTCGTCGGTCTCGCCGGGTAAGCCGGTCAACGTCATGCAGCCGGGGAAGCGGCCCACGGCCTCGATGGCGCCGACGCTCGTACTCGACAACGAGGGCAGGGAACTGAAGCTCGTCGTGGGCGCCGCCGGCGGCTCGCACATTCCCGACTACGTGGTGCAAACCATCGTCGGAGTCATCGTCGACGGCATGAACCCCGCACAAGCGATCAACCAGGGCCACTACAGCGGGCAGGACATCACCCGCGACTGCGACGGGAAACGGGATGCGCCGTCGGAGGTCGAAGCGAACCGGCGGGTCGCGCTGCGCATGCCGAACCTCGTCGAGCGTCGGCACCCCTGTCCCCGGCTCATCGCACTGGACAGCGGGCTCACGGCGATCGAGATCCGCGCCGACCAACTGCTCGGCGCGGCCGACCCGCGCCGGGACGGCACCGCCACCGGGGGCTGACGCCACGCCCGCGACCGGCCCCACACGGCGCTCGCGGCTGGGGGAGGCACGCTGAGACCTCCCGGGCGGCCGCCGGCTCCGGCGCGCATGCGCCCGTCAGGCGTACGCCCCGCACGCTCCGCCGTTCACCGCGCTGGCCGGACCCCGATCGGGTCGGCCAGCGCGGCGACCACGTGCGCCTGTCCCCCATCGAGTCGGGCTGTCCGCGCGGCCGTCGCCGGGAGCCGGTTGCGCCAACGGCACCTGGGCAGGGGCTCGTACGTCGGGTTCATCTCGGTCGGGTGAGGCCCGTTCACCCTGCCGCGTTTCATGATCGGGTCATACCGCCCCATCCAGCGCTTGGCGGGGTCCGGCAGAGGTTCGAGGCATGCCCAGGTTCGTCCCGGTGAGGTGATGCTGGCTCACCCCGTCGAGTCCGATGATCGATTCGACCGTGCAACTTCCGGTGTTCACGGAAGGGAAGGGGTCGCCATGAATAGAAGGAGCGAAGGCGAACAGCCTGCGCCTGACCGGGGCACGGCTCAGCAGAGGTTCCGCGGCAGCGCTTCCGTGGCGGGAAAACCGGCCGAGACGCTGCCGCCGGAGGAGATGGTCGCCTGGCGGCGCCGCGCGCTGGAGCAGCAGCTGCCGAGCGCCGGATTTCCTGCGGGTTCCGGTAAGCCGTCGCTGGTGTATCTCTGGGTGACGATGTTCCTGGCGGCGGCCATCGTGCTGGGGTTCGCACTCAACCACCAGCGGGGCGTGCCCCCGGCGGTGGTGGATTCGCAACGGGACAACGTGTCGAAGGTCGCCACCAGCACGCGACTGACCATCCAGCACTCGGTGGAGGAGCTCGACCAACAGGTCTCGACCCGGGCACCAGGGACGCCGGACCCCGAGCTGCTGAAACGGGTGGTGGGGGACGGAGCCACCTGGAACGGGGCCACGATCATGGAGACCGCCACCCGCCGTCCGCTGGCGACCCTCGGACCGGAGGTGCCCCTGGACCAGCTGCCGCCGACGTTGCCGGCCAACGTCTTCCCGGTCACCACGGAGGACGGTCCGGCGCTGGTCCGCAACATCGCACTGGACGGATCGCGGACCCTGCTGGCGATGCAGCCGCTCAACATGGACGAGCTGCGGCTCAACCCCAAGGCCCGGCAGGGCGTTTTCGTGATCACACCGGACGGCAAGAGCACCCTGATGCAGGGGGTCAGCGCCGTCGACGAGATCCACCTGCCGGTGGTCTTCCAGGGACTGGCGCAGTCGAAGTCCAGCGAGGGCCACCCGATCAGGGTGACCGAGTGGCCGGACCGGCAACTGGTCGTCTCCTCCGCACCGGTGGGGAACACCGGGGTGACGCTGGCGACCTTGATCGTCGCCGAGGAGACGGGCGGCACCTCCACGGTCCGCGGTCTCCTGCTCGGCCTGACGCTGCTGGCACTGGCGGTGCCGAGCTTCCTGCTGATGCGGCTGGCGCTGGTCCGGCCCGTGCGCTCGCTGCTGGAGCAGGCCAAGGCCAACGCCTCCGGTGCCGCACCCAAGAAGCGGCACCCGCTGCGCATCGCGGAGGCGCACCGCATCGCCCAGGCGCTGGCCACCACCTCCGGTGACCCGTCGTCCGCCAGCGCTCCGCGCACCCGGTGGCGGTGGCGGTGGCGGCCGACCGTGACGCAGGCCCTGGCCGTGGCCACGGTCGCGGCTCTCTTCTGGCCGGCGGCGGCGGTGGCGACCACGATCGGCGCGCCCAAGCCGTCGATCCCCGAGCAACTCGTCAAGGACGAGGAGAGCCGGGCCGAGGCGGCGAGCACGCTGATGGGTAGGGCGCTCAACAACGGCCTGCAGACGGTGATCCGCATCTCCCAGGCCGCCGAGGCCGGCGACCCCGCCCAGATGACCCCGCTGCTCAAGCAGGAACTGGCCGACAAGCAGCGATTCCGCGCCATCTACCTGATGGATTCGAGCGGTTCGGTCATCAGCTCTGCCGGGCGTGACCCGCTGCGAAAGGAGCCGCTGCGGGGTGAGGCCGGCATCGATCTGGACGACAAGACCGCGCGTGTCCCGGTGGTCTACGCCTTCCGGGTGGGCGCCAACGGCGTCGCGACCGTCGGTGAGTACGACATCGACTACCTGCTGGAGATGCTGCGCGCGGTGGACGGTCAGGCCCGGGTCGTGGACGAGGACCTGCGCACGGTCTTCGACTCCGAGGGCTTCCGCGCCTTCGAGGAGCTGGAGGGTAGCGCGCGCGGCGCCGCGGCCGAGGCGCTGAACGGCGGCACCGTGGGGCGGGCCGAGAAACCCGGCGGCGGCGCGGCGTTGATCGCGGCGTCCGGCTTGAACAAGCCCAACACGGTCGCCCCGCTGAAGTGGTCGCTGGTCGTGGAGCAGGACCTCGCCGGACTGCGGCTGCCGCAGAGCGACGGACGCCGTTGGACGCTGCTGGTCGCCGGCGCGGCGACCGGGGTCGTGCTGCTCACCCAGGTGTGGCAGTACTACGTCTTCGCCCGGCCGCTGCGGCGGCTCGCGACCGAGGCCGACAAGATCCGCGACGGCTCGGTCGAGGAGCCCATCCCGCCGCAACGACACGACGACATCGGGGAACTGGCCATGTGTCTGGAGATCTGCCGTCAGGCCCGGCACACCGGCTCCGCCCGGCTGGGCGGTGTGCCGCGGATCCGCGGCACGGAGGACGACCCGACCGCGGTGCTCCCCGAGATTCCGCCGCGAGCCGACGCGGAGAGGGTCGCCCCGCCGACCGTCTATCGCGCCGGCAACCATGCTGCCGGCCGAGACGAAGGGGACTGACGTGGCATACCTATACGTCGTATTCGTCCTTTGTTGCCTGGCTCTGCTCGTCGCCGGGATCATCGAGCACCGCAACCACAACCGCAACCTGGAGAAGATCCCGGACCGCGTGCTGGTCAACGGCATCCGCGGTAAGAGCTCCATCACCCGGCTCTGTGCCGGTGCGCTGCGCGGCGGCGGCCGGGTGGTGGTGGCCAAGACCACCGGCACCGCTGCCCGGTTCATCTTCCCGGACGCCAGCGAGGAGCCGGTGCACCGGAAGTTCGGCATCGCGAACGTGGTGGAGCAGATCGGGATCGTGCGGCGGGCCGCCGTCTACCACCCCGACGCCCTGGTCATGGAGTGCATGGCGGTGATGCCGGCACTGCAGGAGGTCAACCAGAGCAAGCTGATCCGGTCGAACATCGGGGTGCTGTGCAACGTGCGGGAGGACCATCTCACCGAGATGGGGCCCACCCTGGACGACGTGGCCCGGTCGCTGAGCCGGTCCATGCCGGTCGGTGGCGTCTGCATCACGGCGGAGCGGGAACGGCTGGCGATCCTGCAGGAGGAGGCCGATCGACGCGACTGCCGCCTCATCGCGGTCGATCCGGAGTCGGTGACCGACCGCGAGATGGACGGGTTCGGGTGGATCACGTTCAAGGAGAACGTCGCCATCGCACTGGCCGTCGCCGAGCAACTGGGCGTCGACCGGCACAGCGCGCTCAAGGGCATGTGGGAAGCACCGCCCGACCCCGGTGTGCTGTCCGTGGCGCGGGTGATGCACGGCAGCAAGCGGATGCGGTTCGCCAACATCTTCGCCGCCAACGATCCCGAGTCCACCTTCATGAACATCCAGCAACTGGAGAATCAGCACCTCATCACCCGCCCGCTGACGATGGTGGTCAACTGCCGGCCCGACCGGATCGAACGCAACGGTCAGATGGGCGAGCTCAGCGGCCGGGTGCGACCGGAGAAGATAGTTCTCATCGGCGAGGTGACCAAGAGCGCGCGTACGAGCGTGCCGTCCGAGCTTCAGGACCGGGTGGTCGACATCGGCGGCAAGCTTCCCCCGGACAGCCTGCTCGAGGGCGTGATGGCGGAGACGCCGGCCGACTCGTCGATCGTCGCCGTCGGAAACATCCACGGGCAGGGCGAGGTCCTGATCCACAAACTGGCGGAACTGCCGGGCTGGACCTGCGAGGACGGCTCTCCAGCGGCCTCCACGCTTCGTACGCCGACCGGAGAAAGGATTCAGCGATGACCTTCGGCGGAGAACTCAGCGCCCAGTTGGCTACCGCGAGCCTCGGGATCGGCCTGGTGTTCGCGCTGCTGTGCTACCTGACCACCAACCTCTCGCCGGGCGGCATGATCACGCCCGGGTGGATCGCGCTGACCCTCATCGAGGACCAGCTGCAGGCGGTGATCATCGCGGGGATGACCGTGCTCACCTACGTGCTCACCCGGGTGATGCAACGGGTGGTGATCCTCTACGGCAAGCGGCTGTTCGCGGCGATCGTGCTGCTCAGCGTCCTGTTGCAGCTGACCCTGTTCGTCATCGTCCAACGTGACCTTCCGCTGCTGTTCGCCCACCAGACGCTCGGCTTCGTCATCCCTGGGCTCATCGCGTACCAGCTCGTACGGCAGCCACCGAAGGCCACCATCATGGCGACGTTCATCGTGACCGCCATCACGTTCGGCGTCGCGTACAGCGGCGTTGTCGCCGGCTTCGTGCCGGTGACCTGAGCGCAGCCCAGAGCCGAGTCGCGAAAGGAGACGCGGGCATGAAGTACTGGACGTACCTGCGCAGACGGACCGTACTTCTGACTACCGGCGTGTTCGCCCTGTTGCTCGCCGTCGGCGCGGGCACCTATGCCCTGGTGCTGCCGTCGCCGGCGGACCAACCGGTGATCACCCTGGGCACGGCCGACCCGTCCCAGGGCCCCGCCCGCGGCACGTCCGGGTACACCTACCAGCGCTCGACGGACCCTGACCGTACGGAGATCATCGACTCGTCGGGGCAGCCTGTCGCGACCATGACCGATGGCGCCCGAACCGTGCAGATCTACGGTCCGCTCCGGACGTTCGAGGAACCTCGCTTCACCGCTGCGAAGGTCGAGACCGATGTCTGGGTTCGCCTCGCACCGCAGCCGTGGCGTGCCGGCGCCGAACACGAGCAGTGGTTCACCGACTGGCTCGCCGGGGTGCGCAACGACCGCTCACCGGACGTGTTGGCGATCGCCATGGAGTACGTCGACGGAGCCCCGGCGAAGAAGGACAACCAGGGACAGCAGTATTCGGGGGACGCCTCGTTCGGGCCGCCGGACCCGACGGATCCGGATGGCCGGCAGGAGCGCTCCGACTTCTACGACTACCTGCAGGTGCCGTGGTCGTTCCCGGACGGCAAGAACGAGATGCCCGAGCCGCAGCGGGCGCTCGCCCTGGACTGCTCCGGCTACCTGCGGATGGTCTACGGTCACCGGCTCGGATATCCGCTGCTCGGCACCAACAACCCGGGTGACGGGCTGCCGCGCCGGGCGTACGCGATGGCCGAGGTGGGCCCCGGTGTGGCCCTCACACCCAACACCGGCCAGCGACCCCGTGGCATCGACCGCCTGCTCCCCGGCGACCTGCTGTTCTTCAACGCCCAGCCGGTGCCGAGCCGGCAGATCGACCACTCCGGCATCTACCTCGGCCTCGATGACAGCGGCCACCACCGGTTCGTCTCCAGCCGTTCCCAGACCGACGGTCCGACCATGGGAGACCTGTCCGGCGAGCCCATCCTCGACGGCATGGGTTACTGGCCGGACCGGTGGCGTACCGCCCGCCGGATCTGAGCCGCCCACGACCGTCGGCGGCGTCGGTCAGGCGCCTCCGCCGCCGGGCCGCCTGCCGCCCGGTAGTTCACGGCCGGTCGGGTATCGCACGACGATGCCCGACCGGTCCGGTGTTTCATCCCCGGTCGGGCGCCCCCGTCGCCAACGCGATCCACACGCTTGCCGGATGTCGGGGTGTCGCCGGCATCCGGACACCGCGACATCCCGTAACCGGAGAATCGGCCGGCTGAGAACGCTGTGGCCGGTCGAGATCGGGCTCGGCGTCGGCCTTCGACTGGGAGCGGTCCCGGACGGCCGACGCGGCCGGTGGGAATGCGTCGGCGAACCGGCGGCCCCGTGGGGAGGAGCAGTGTAGTACGAACCGGGCGGTCCCGCTGGCGTTTTCGCGAACCCGGGTCGGGTAACCATCCGGCGAGAGCCGGGAAGCCAATCGAGAGCCCGGGAACCGGGAGCGTCCGGAAGCGGTTGACCTTCCGGCGTACCGCGGGCCCCTCTGCTACCCGCGGTGCCTGCGCTTCCGATCCCAGCGGCGTCAACCCGATGGGAGCTTCACGATGAACTCGATCTTCCGCAAGAGCGCGCTGTCGGTTGCCGGTCTGCTGATGACCGGTGGAGCCGTCGCGGTTCCGGCGATCCCCGCCGAGACCCCGCCGGCGAAACCGGCCATCGCCGTGCAGGCGGAGGAGCCCCCTGGTCAGGACAAGAAGGTGCTCGACCACGATTACCAGCGGCAGCCGAACGACTACTACTGCGCTCCGGCCGCGACCCGGATCGCCCTGTCCACCCAGGGCAAGACCCCGAGCCAGCGGGAGGTGGCCGAGAAGCTGGGCACCACCAAGGCCGGCACCAGGTCGGCCGACGACACCACCCGGGTGCTCAACGAGATGACCGGCGGCGGCTACGAGACCACCGTGATCAGTGGCCCCACCGCCGGGCCGGAACAGGTCGCCAAGCTGCGCACCGACGTGATCGAGGCGGTCGACGCCAGGCGTGGCGTGGTGGCCAACACCATGGGCACCGCCGTCGACACCGAGGGGCGCCGGCACTCGTTCCCGGGCGGCCACTACGTGACCATCATCGGCTACCGGGACAACGGCGAGACGCTGCAGATCGCCGACCCGTACGACCCGAAGAAGCACTACTGGATGACCGACGACAAGGTGGCCACCTGGATCGCCGAGCGCGGCTACTCCAGCTGACGCCGCCTCCTGGCCCGGCCGTGGCCCGGACTTCCCGTTGGGGGAGTCCGGGCCACGGCTTTCGCCGACGGGCCCCGGATTGACCGTCAGGCGGCGGCGCGGTCGGCGGGCGGGCGGCGCCGGCGGGCCGGATCGGTCAACACCGGCCGGCGCCACGCGCCGTCCGGGGCGTACAGGTTGGTGCCCGGTGGGACGATTTCGTCGATCCGGTCGAGGGTGGCGTCGTCCAGGCTCAGGGTGGCGCCGGCCAACAGCCCGTCCAGCTGGGCCATGGTGCGCGGGCCGATGATCGCCGAGGTGACGCCCGGGTGGGCCACGGTGAACGCGACCGCCAGCTCCGGCAGCGTACGGCCGAGGCTCGCGGCCAGCTCCACCAGTTCCTCGACCGCCCGGTACTTGGCCACGTTGCCGGGAAGCGAAGGGTCGAAGCGGGCCGGGGTCAGCCCCGGACGGCCCGTCGCCAGGTCCACCGGGCGACCCTCCCGGTACCGGCCGGAGAGGAAGCCGGAGGCGAGCGGGCTCCAGACCAGCACGCCCATGCCGTACCGCTGGCAGACCGGCAGCACGTCGGCCTCGATGCCCCGGGCCAGGATCGAGTACGGCGGCTGTTCGGTGCGGAACCGGCCCAGGCCGCGCCGCTCGGCGACGTGCTGCGCCTCGACGATCTCCTCGGCCGGGAAGGTGGAGCAGCCGAACGCCCGGATGGTGCCGGCCCGGACGAGGTCGCTGAGCACGCCGAGGGTCTCCTCGATGTCGGTGGTGTGGTCGGGGCGGTGGACCTGGTAGAGGTCGATCCAGTCGGTGTCCAGCCGGCGCAGGCTCTCGTGCACCGCCCGCAGGATCCAGCGGCGGGAGTTGCCGCCACGGTTGGGGCCCTCGCCCATCGGGAAGTGCACCTTGGTGGCGAGCACCACGTCGTCGCGCCGGCCCCGCAGCGCCCGGCCGACGATCCGCTCGCTCTCCCCCGCGGAGTACATGTCGGCGGTGTCGACGAGGTTGACCCCCCGGTCGAGGGCGGCGTGGATGATCCGCACGCAGTCGTCGTGGTCGGGGTTGCCGACCGCGCCGAACATCATCGTGCCGAGGGCGTGGACGCTGACCTCGATGCCGGTGCCGCCCAGTACCCGGTAACGCATACTCGTGCTCCTCGCGCTGTCCGCCCCGGCGGCGGACCCGCCGGGGCGTCGCCCACGCTAGGAATTCGAGTGCGCTCGAGGTCAACACACGGGGCGCGGGGCTCGGTTCGCGGGCGGGCGCGCCGGCGCAGCGGGCCGGGTCAACGGGCGACGGCGTCACCGGCCTCCGGGCCGCGGGCCAGGTAACCGCTGGCCTGCAGCTCGAACAGCTCCCGGTAGAGACCGCCGGCGGCCATCAGGTCGTCGTGGGTGCCGTGCTGGACCAGCCGCCCCTGGTCGAGCACGAAGATCTGGTCGGCGTGCCGGACGTTGGCGAGCCGGTGGGTGATCAGGATGACGGCCCGGTCCGGGTGCCGGCGCAGGTGCCGGAAGAGCGCGTGCTCGGCCCGGGCGTCGAGCGCGGCGGACGGCTCGTCGCAGATCAACAGCGCGGCGTCGCGGTAGAGACCGCGCGCGGCGACCAGCCGCTGCCACTGCCCGCCGGAGAGGTCGTGGCCGTTCTTGAACTCCCGGTCGAGCAACGTGTCGTAGCCGTACGGCAGGTTGTCGATCAGCTCGTCGGCGGCGGCCGCCCGGGCCGCCTCCCGCACGCTCGGCCCGGGCCGGTCGGGCGGCCGGTCGTGGCGGCCGATCCGGATGTTCTGCCCGGCGGTGAACGGGAACCTCCACCAGTCCTGGCTCATCACCGCCACCTGCCCACCCACGGCGTACGGGTCCAGGTCGGCGGTGTCCACGCCGTCCCACCGGATGGCGCCCGCGGTCGGCCGGTACAACCCGGCGATGAGCTTGGCCAGCGTGGTCTTGCCCGAGCCGTTCTCGCCGACCAGGGCGATCACCTGCCCCCGTCGCACGGTGAGGCTCACCTCGTCGACGGCCGGCTGTGCGGTGTCCGGGTAACGCAGGCTGACCCGGTCGAGTTCGATCACCTCGAAGCCGTCGACCGGCCGCCCGCCGCCGGCCGGCACCCGGGCGCGGGCGCGCTCCAGGAAGTCCCGGTAGTCCTGGTAGTAGAGCGCGTCCTCGTAGAGCGAGTTGGTGGCCAGCACCGCGATGCCGAGACTGCTGCGCGCCGACTGGAGGGCCAGCAGCGCGGTCGCGGCGGCGGCGAGCGCGACCAGCCCGCCGAGGAGCAGGGCGCCGAGGACCGCGTAGACGCCGAACGCGGCGAGCCCGGAGATGCTCGCACCCACCAGCCGGGTGCCGGTCTGCGACCGGACCAGGCGCAGGTGGGCCCGGGTCTCGACGGCCATCACGCTGCGGTACTCGGCGAGCAGGAACCCGCGCATCTGGTAGGCGCGCACCTCGGCCGCGGTGCGCCGGTTGGCCATCAGGTGCGCCAGCATCCACATCCGCCGGCGGCGGGTGATCCGGGCGAGCATGGCGAGGTACTGCCGGCGGGCCACCCGGACCGCGGTGACCGCCTCGGGCACCGCCGCGAGCAGCAGGCAGGGCAGCAGGATCGGCTGGATCACCGCGACCGCCACCGCGGTGGCGACCATCCCGACCACTCCGGTGACCAGGTTGACGGTGTGGTCCACGATGAACGCCGCCTCGGTCATCCCCCGGTCCCGGGCCCGGTCCATCTCCTCGGCGAAGCCGGCGTCGTCGAACGCGGCGAGGTCGACCGCCGTGGTGGCCTCGAAGAGGCGTAGCTCCACCTGGTAGTTGATCTGCGGGGTGAGCCGGGCCTGGGCCCAGCCGGCCGCGATCAGCAGCCCGCCCCGGGCGGCGACCGCGGTGGCGGCCACGATCAGCGCCGGCAGCGCCGCGCGGACCCGGTCCGGGGTGGGACCGGCGGCGAACAGCTCGCGCAGCACGCTGGTCGTGGCGAGCAGGCCGAAGGTGGTCATCACGCCGGCGGCGACGTTCAGCCCGATGGAGACCGCGGTGTCCCGGCGGCTGGTCGCCCACGCCAGCGCCACCGCCTCCCGGACCAGCCGGGGCAGGCGGCGGGCCACCGCCCGGAAGCTAATGTGCGCGAAGTCGCTGGCGCGGTGCGTCCAGACCGGATCCTCGAGCTCCGGCAGCACCGGGCCGGCGGCGTCGGCGGCCGGTTCGGCCGGGGAGTCGTCCGGCTCGGACGGGTGGCGCTGGCGGGCCATCGACTCCACGGACCCTCCCCGGGCGGACGCAGCTGAGCCGGTCGCCCGAGATTACTGCCGGCAACCGATCCGTGTCGTGCCGTGATGGGGCGTGTCGAACGCGCGTGCCAACGGCGTGTCGGCCAGGGTGGGACCGGGTCAGGACGCCGCCTCCGCCCCGGACGCCGGCGACGGTCCGGCGGCCAGCGGCAGCAGCACCCGGAAGGTGGTGTCGCCCGGGGCCGACTCGACCCGGATGTCGCCGTGGTGCTTACGGACCACGATCCGGTACGAGATGTCCAGCCCCAGGCCGGTGCCCGCGCCGACCGGCTTGGTGGTGAAGAACGGCTCGAAGATGCGCGGTCGCACGTCGGCGGGGATGCCCGGCCCGGTGTCGGCGATCTCCACCGCGAGGAGATCGCCCTCCCGTCCGGTGCGGACGGTCAGGGTGCCCTGCTCCCCCATCGCGCCGAGCGCGTTGTCGATCAGGTTGGTCCAGACCTGGTTGAGCTCCGCGGCGTACGCCGGGATGTGCGGGAGACCGCGGTCGTACTCCTTGACCAGCCGGACCCCGGCGGGCAGCTTCCCCTTGAACATCACCAGGGTGGCGTCGAGCAGGTCGTGCACGTCGACCACCTGGTACGGCGCCCGGTCCAGCTGCGAGTACTGCTTGGCCGCGCCGACCAGGCCGGAGATCCGGGTGACCGCGTCGCCGATCTCCCGCATCAGCAGCTCGGTCTCGACCGTGTAGGTCAACCACCGTACGGCGGCTTCCAGGTCCGCCGCGCCCACCGCCGCCTGCACCCGGGCCAGCCACGCCTCGTCCAGCCCACCGCCGACCAGGGTCGGCGCCAGGTCCCAGGCGGCTCCGACCTGGCGCTCCGCCAGCCAGTCCGTCAGGGCGTCCTCGGCGTCCGCCGCGGCCATCGGGCTCAGCTGCGGCGCGGCGGCCACCCGCGCGACCGCCTCCTCCTGCAGTTCCACGAGCGTGTGCAGCGCCCGGCCGTCGAGCCGGCCGTCGGCGATCATCGCCAGCTTGTGCCGCATCCCGGCCACCCGGTCGCGCAGCACCGAGGTGGCCCGGACCGCCGCGGCCGCGGGGTTGTTCAGCTCGTGGGTCAGCCCGGCGGACAGGGAGCCGAGCGCCAGCAGCCGTTCCCGCTCGCCGACGATGGCCTGGCTGTCCCGCATGCCGAAGAAGAGCCCCTCCAGCAGGTGCATCGCCATCGGAAACCAGGAGCGGACGGCGTACGCGAAGGTCTCCGCCGGAAGGACGAAGAACTCCGCCTCGGTGACCGCCCGCAGCGTGTTGCGGTAGACCTGCTCGACCTGGTCGTCGAGGTACGCCTGGGTGGCCCCGCCGTACACCCCGCGCTGGTCGGTCCGGCTGACCACCACCTCGTCGCCGCGCACCCGCCGGCTCAGCGTCACCGCCCCGGCGAGCAGGACGTAGAAGCAGGTCGCCGCGGCGCCCTCGGGGTAGACGACGGCGCCGGCGGCGCGCCGCTCCACCCGGCCGTGCTCGGCCAGCCACCCGAGCTGCTCGTCGTCGAGCGACTCGAACAGGAACAGGGTGCGCAGCTGGTCGGGGGTCAGCCGCTCCGTCGGGGTGGTCACTGCGCCTCCAGGTAACGGTGCACCAGCGAGACCGCCATGGCGCCCTCGCCGACCGCGGACGCGACCCGCTTCACCGACTGGGCCCGCACGTCGCCGGCGGCGAAGACGCCCGGCAGGCTGGTCTCCAGGTGGTACGGATCCCGCGACAGCGCCCAGCCGGCCGGCCGTCGCCCGTCGGTGACCAGGTCGGGCCCGGTGACGACGAAACCCCGCCGGTCCCGGACCAGCACCCCGTCCAGCCACTCCGTCCGCGGCTCCGCCCCGATGAAGATGAAGAGCCAGGACGCCGCCACCTGGCGGGCCCGGCCGGTGCGGGTGTCGCAGAGGGTGAGCTGTTCGAGGTGGCCGTCACCCGACCCGCCGGCCACCACGGTGTGCGGGTACACGGTGACGTTGTCGATCCGGTCGAGCTGGTCGATCAGGTAGCGCGACATCGAGGCGGTCAGGTCCGCACCGCGGATCAGCAGGTGCACCCGCGCGGCGTACCGGGAGAAGTGCACCGCCGCCTGGCCGGCCGAGTTGGCCCCGCCGACGATGTAGACGTCCTGTTCCACGCAGCTCGGCGCCTCGGTGGCGGTGGAGCCGTAGAAGACGCCCTGCCCGGTGAACCGGGCCAGCCCCGGCGCGTCGAGCACCCGGTAGGACACCCCGGTGGCCAGCACGACGGTGTGCGCGGCGATCTCGGTGCCGTCGCCGAAGCGCAGCAGCCGGGCGGAACCGGCCTCGCTCAGGCCCACCACCTCCCGGGTGCTGAGCAGCTCGGCGCCGAACTTCAGCGCCTGCCGGCGCGCCCGGTCGGTGAGCTGCGCGCCGGACACCCCGTCGGGGAAGCCCAGGTAGTTCTCGATCCGGCTGCTCTGCCCGGCCTGCCCGCCGGTGGCCCGCCGTTCGACCAGCACCGTGCGCAGCCCTTCGGACGCGCCGTACACCGCCGCGCCGAGGCCGGCCGGGCCGCCGCCGACCACCACCAGGTCGTAGAAGTCGGCCGCGGGCACCACGGTGAGCCCGGCCAGTCCGGCCAGCTCCGTCTCGGTCGGCGCGATCAACGCCTTGCCCTCGGCGGTGACCACCAGCGGCAGGTCCGCCTCGGTCGCCCCGGCGGCGGCGAGCAGCCGGACGCCCTCCGGATCGTCGGCGAGCAGCCAGCGGAACGGCACCAGGTTGCGGGCGAGGAAGTCGCGCACCGCGAACGACGGTGCCGACCAGCGGTGCCCCACCACCCGGATCTCGGTGGCCGCCGCGTCCGGCGTGGCCGCCCACGCCTCCAGCAGCGTGTCCACCACCGGGTAGAGCTTCTCCTCCGGCGGGTGCCACGGCTTGAGCAGGTAGTGGTCCAGGTCGACGAGGTTGATCGCGTCGATCGCGGCGTCGGTGTCCGCGTACGCGGTGAGCAGCACCCGGCGGGCGGCCGGGAAGAGGTCCATCGCGGCCTCGAGGAACTCGATGCCGTTCATCTCCGGCATCCGGTAGTCGGCCAGCAGCACCGCCACCTGCTCGCCCCGGAGTTTGATCTCCCGCAGCGCCGTCAGCCCGTCGGCGCCGGAGGCCGCCCGTACCACCCGGTACCGGTCACCGTAGCGACGGCGCAGGTCGCGGGCCACCGCCCGGGACACCACCGGGTCGTCGTCGATGGTCAGGATCACCGGGTTCGCCATGGCGTGATCCAACCACCCGTGGGCCCGGCGGCGCACCACCGCCCGGGGCGCTGCGAGCCGTCGCGCCCGGCGACGGCACGGTTGACCGGTCCCGCGACGGGTAACCGGCCCTGGCGCCAGGTGGATGGCGGCACCGGTGCCACCGGCCGCCGGAGACGTCTCGGGGGGTCGATGTCCGATGGACCGGCGGCGTCGCACGACGTCGTGGAGCTGCGGGTGCACGGGGTGTCCGGCGCGGGCGCCGACCAGGTGCTGGACCGCCCGAACGTGGCGCAGGTGGCCGGTGACCGCAGCGGCGGGTTCTACCGGCCGCGGGTCGGCTACCCGGACACCCGCGGCGCGGGTGGGGTGATCCTGGAGGCGTACCGGTGGAGCGACCTGCCCTCGGGGACCGCGGTCCGGACGCTGTCGCTGGTGTTCCTGCTGCCGTTCATGCTCTGCAACGTGGCGATCTGGATGCGCCCGCCCGGGCTGGACCGGACCGGGTTCGTCGTGAAGGGCCTGTGCCGGGTGCTGGCCCTCACGCTGACCGCCCTGTACGTGCTCTCCATCGTCGGGGTGGCGCTGGACCTGGTCGCGTGGCGCTGCCTGGCGTCGTCGGAGTGCCTGACCGAGCGGATGTGGCTGTCCTGGCTGGGCGGGCGGTCGCCGGGGCTGCGCCTGGCGGTGCTCTCGGTGGTGCCGATCGCCGCCATCGGTGTGGTCTGGGGGCTCGGCGCCCGCCCGGGGCGCAACTTCGACGCCTTCCGGGCGCCCGCGTCCATCGCCGCCGTGCACGAGCTGAGCGCCGTGGGCCAGTGGGACGCGGCGCCACTGGTGGGGCGGTTGCGCTCGCTGCACGTGGCGACCGCGTTCGCCACGCTGAACGTCGCCCTGCTCACCGCCCGGGCCCGGTCCGACGCCTCGATCGTCACCGTCGCGCTCGCGGTGGCCACCGGCGCGGTGCTGGTGGCCTGCGTCGTCCTGGTCTGCGTGTACCCGGTGGTCAACCCGGTCGAGATGCGCCCGGGCGTCGACCGGGTGACCCGGACGGTGCGCAACGCCGCCTGCGGGCTGACCCTCCTGGTTCTCGCCGTGGTCGCGGCCCACCGGAGGCCGTGGCCGGCGGCGACCGGTCTGCCCGGGCACGGCGAGATGGTCGCCTACCTGCTCGTCTTCCAGACGGTCCTGCTGGTCGGGCTCGGCGCGCTGGTGGTGCGGCGGCGCGGCCGCCACGGCCGCGCGGCGCTGCACGGGCTGGGCGCGCCGATCATCGCGGCCGCCGGCACCGGCCTGGCGGTGGCGTTCTCCGCCGAGCTGGTCTACCGGGTGGCGGACTTCCTCGACCGCAACGAGCCGACCGCGGACCGGGTGCTGCTCAGCCCGCCGCTGATGTACAAATGGGCGATCTTCGGCTTCTTCCTGGCGGTGCTGGCCATGCTGCTCGCCGCCGGCCTGGTCACCGTGCTCACCCGGCGCCGGCGGCTGCGCGCCGCCGCGGCGAGCGTCGCCCGGGACTTCCCCGACGCCCCACCGGGGGCCGCGTTCCGGCTGCGCCAGGTCACCAAGACGATCGCCCGGGCCCGGTTCACCGAGCGGTTGGAGTCGCTCACCGGGGTGTACGCCTGCCTGGTCACGCTCGGCATGGCCACCAGCGTCCTGGGCCTGCTCGACCTCTTTCCGGGCGAGGTCATCGAGCGGTACCTCGGGGTGCCGGCCGACCTGGTCAACTTCGGCATCGGCATCGGCAGCTACGTGATCGCGGCGGTGCTCCTCGGCCTGGTGGTGGGCGGCATCTTCGCCTACCGCACGGCCGAGTTCCGTCGCTACATCGGGGTGGTGTGGGACCTCGGCACCTTCTGGCCGCGGGCCGCCCACCCGTTCGCACCACCCTGTTACGCCGAACGGGCCGTGCCCGAGCTGGCCCGGCGGATCACCTACCTCACCGAGCGCGGCGACGCGGTGCTGCTCGCCGGGCACAGCCACGGTTCGGTGCTGCTCGCGGCGACCGTGATGCAGCTGCCGCCGCACGTGCGCGACCGGGTGGCGCTGCTGACGTACGGGTCGCCGTTGCGCCGGCTCTACACCCGGCTCTTTCCCGCGTACGTCAGCCAGGAGGTGTTGCACGAGGTGGGCGAGCGGGTGGGCTGGCGGTGGCTGAACCTGTGGCGCGACACCGACCAGATCGGCAGCTGGGTCTTCTCCCCGCACCGGCCCGGGGAGCCGCCGGCGGCGCCCGGGCCGGCGGGCACCGTCGACCGGAGACTGCGCGACCCGTGGGACGTGGTGGCCCCGCCGAGCGACAGCGTGCCGCCGCCGATCCTCGGGCACTGGCCGGGTGAGTCCGACGAACGCTTCGGCGACGCGGTGCGGGAACTGGCCGAGCGGCTCCGCCGGCAGGCGGCGCGCTGACCCCGCGCCGCCCGGCGGGTCAGTCCCGCCCGGCCGGCACCGCGGCGGTCACCTCCACCTCGATCAGCGCGTCGGGCAGGAAGAGCCGGCTCACCTCCACCGTCGTGCTGGCCGGTGGCGGCACGGCGGTGAAGCGACGGCGCCGGACCGTGGCGTAGCCGGGCAGGTCGTCGAGGTCGGTGAGGAACGTCCGGATGTGCAGCACGTCGGCCAGGGTCGCGCCGTGGGCGGCCAGCACCCCGTCGACGATCTCGAAGATCCGTTCGGACTGCGCGACGATGTCGCCCGGGCCGACCACCCGGCCGGCGTCGTCGACGGCCACCTGGCCGGCGAGCACGAGCAGGGCGCCGCCGCCGGCGAGGTCGAGGCGGGCCAGGTGGGCGAAGCGGTCGCCGAACGGGGCGGCGACCGTGGCGGGGTTGTCGAGGGTGAGCTTCACAGGTTCTCCCGGGTGACGAGGGTGGCGATGTCGGCGGTGGCGTCGGGGGCGGCGGCCAGGACGGCCCGGGCCGCGGTGACCAGCGGTGCCGGCGTCGCGCCGAGCGCGTCCCGCACCAGGTCGAGGTCCTTGCCGGCGAGCGCGACCGGGAAGTCGGCGTCCCGGGCGGTGGCCCGGCCGAGCGCGCCGGCGAGCGGGCCGTCGGCCAGCGCGTCCAGGGCGGCCCGCGGGTCGACGCCGACCGCGCCGGCGACGGCGAGCGTGTCGGCCAGCCCGGTGACCGCGACCAGCAGCGCGGTGTTGAGCACCAGCTTCAGCGCGGCGCCGCTGCCGAGGTCACCGCAGCGGCGTACGCTGCCGAGCGCCGCGAGGACGGGGGTGACCCGCTCGACGGCCGGGGCCGCACCGCCGGCGAAGACCCGCAGCCGGCCGGCCCGGGCGGCGGCGACGCTCCCGCCGACCGGCGCGTCGACCAGGTCGACGGCGCGGGGCAGCCGGCCGGCCAGGGCCCGCACGGCGGCCGGGCCGATGGTGGACATCTCGACGACGCAGCCGCCCGGGGCCAGGGCCGGCACCGCGCCCGCCGAGCCGTACAGCACCGCGTCGACGGCGGCGGCGTCGGTGAGCATCGTGACGACGACCTCGGCGTCCCGGGCGGCGTCGGAGGGGGATCCGGCCACCCGGGCACCGGCCCGCCGCAGCGGGGCGGTACGCCCGGCGGTGCGGTTCCACACCGTCACCCGATGACCGGCGTCGAGCAGGCGCTGGGCGATCGCGGCGCCCATCCGGCCCGTGCCGAGTACGGCGATCTCTGTCATGCCGACCACGGTAGGAACCGGACCGCCATGCGACCAACGAATGTTGATGATGGCAGCCATGCTGTCAGCGCATGGCGGCGGATATCCTGCCGGGCATGCACCCGCACGCCCTGGACGTGTTCCGGACGGTGGCCCGGCACGGGTCGATCACCGCCGCGGCACGCGAACTCCGCTACACCCAGTCGGCGGTGTCCCGGCAGATCGCCGCTCTGGAGGCGGAGCTCGGGGCGGTGCTCTTCGACCGGCTCCCCCGCGGCGTCGCGTTGACCGAACCGGGGCGCTGCCTGTTGCCGCACGCGGAGGCGGTGCTGGAGCGGCTGGCCACCGCCCACCGCGAGCTGGACGCGCTGCGCGGCCTGGGTGGCGGGCGGCTGCGGGTCGGGGCGTTCCCCACCGCGATGGCGGCCCTCGTCCCACGCGCACTGGCCGCGTTCCGGGCGGCGTACCCGGAGGTCGCGCTCTCCCTGGTCGAGGGACGCACGCCGGCCCTGCTGGAGCGGTTGCTCGCCGGCGACGCCGACCTGGCGGTGGTGAGCGCACCGCCGGACCAGCCGCTGGACGGTGGCCGCTTCGCCCTGCACCACCTGCTCGACGAGCGGCTGCTCGTCGCCGTGCCCCGCGGCCACCGGCTGGCCCGGCGCCGCACGGTGCGCCTCGCCGAGCTGGCCGAGGACTCGTTCGTGACCGGCTCGACCGGCGCCGAGGACCCGCTGATGCGGGCCGCCATGCCGCCCGGCTTCCGGCCCCGGGTCGACATCGTGGCCGCGGACTGGACCGGCAAGCTCGGCTGCGTGGCGGCCGGGCTCGGCGTCGCCCTGGTGCCCGCGCTGGCCGTCCGGGCCGCCCCGGCCGACCTGGCGTTGCTGCGGCTGCACCCCGAGGACGCGCCGGTGCGCCAGGTGTACGCGGCCACCGTCGCCGGGCGGCACCTGCCACCCGCCGTCGACCGGCTGCTCGACGGCCTCACCACCCAGGCCCGCGCCGGCTGACCCGCGGCTATCCTCGCCGGGTGGACCGGTCCCGGCAGACGCGCAGCCTGATCGCCTCGAACAAGCGGGCACGGCACGACTACACCGTCCTCAAGACGTACGAGGCCGGGATCGTGCTGGTCGGCACCGAGGTCAAGTCGCTGCGCGAGGGCCGGGCGTCGCTGGTCGACGCGTTCGCCCAGGAACGCGACGGCGAGCTCATGCTGTACGGGCTGCACATCGCCGAGTACGGCTTCGGCAGCTGGACCAACCACGCGCCGCGGCGGACCCGCAAGCTGCTGCTGCGCCGGGTGGAGATCGACCGGATCCTGGAGAAGGTCCGCGAGGGCGGGTTGACCCTGGTGCCGCTGTCGATGTACTTCGCCAACGGCTTCGCGAAGGTCGAGCTGGCCCTGGCCAAGGGCCGCCGGTCGTACGACAAGCGGCAGGCGCTGGCCGAGCGGGACGCCAACCGGGAGATCGCCCGGGAACTGGGCCGCCACCTCAAGGGCCGGACCCGGCGCGGCTGACCGCCCGGCCCTCGCCCACCGCCGCCCGTCACCCGGCCCGTCACCGCCGGCCGTCACCTCGGCCCGCCGCCACCACCCCGGCCCGCCACCTGGGTCGCCGGCCCGGCGCCGGCACGGACGGGCCCCCGCTCGCGGCGGCAGCTGCCAGCGTCCAGCGGGTTGGCACCGGGCACCTGCGGCCGGCCGGGCCGGTACCGGCTCTCGGATGCGTCGGCTAGGGTGAGCCGGTGACGACGTTCCGGATCGGGGAGGCGGCCGAGTTGCTCGGCGTCAGCCCGGACACCGTCCGGCGGTGGATCGACGGTGGCCGGCTCGCCGCCGGCCGCGACGAGCACGGGCACCGGGTGGTCGACGGCGTCGACCTGGCGGCGTACGCCCGGTCGCAGGCGGCCGACCCGGACGACCGCTCGGACGCCTCCTCGGCCCGCAACCGGCTGCGCGGCATCGTGGTCAACGTCGTCAAGGACACCGTGATGGCGCAGGTCGACATCCAGGCCGGGCCGTTCCGCATCGTGTCGCTGATGAGCCGCGAGGCGGTCGACGAGCTGGACCTGCGGGTCGGGTCGGTGGCCGTCGCCGTGATCAAGTCGACCACGGTGGTGGTGGAGCGGGCGGTCGCCGGCCGGGGACGGTCCGCGTGACGAGGTTCCGGCGGGCGCGTACCGCGCTGGCGGGGATCGTGGTGGCGGCCCTCGCGGCGGCCACCGGGTGCGGCGGCGGCCCGGCGACCGGCCCGGCCGGCGCGGCGGGCGGCGTCACCGGGACGGTGACCGTCTTCGCCGCCGCGTCGCTGACCGAGTCGTTCACCCGGATCGGCCGGGACTTCGAGGCCGCCCACCCGGGCACCACCGTGGTCTTCAACTTCGCCGGCAGCTCCGCCCTCGCCAACCAGGTCGACCAGGGCGCGCCGGCCGACGTCTTCGCCTCGGCCGCGGCGCGGAACATGGTCACCGTGACCGACGCCGGCAACGCCGACGGCACGCCGGTCGTCTTCGCGCGCAACCAGCTGGTCATCGCCGTGCCCGCGGGCAATCCGAAGGGGATCGCCGGCCTCGCCGACCTGGCGGGCCCGGCGGTGAAGGTCGCGCTCTGCGCCGAACCGGTGCCGTGCGGCGCGGCCGCGCGGACCGCGCTCGACGCCGCGTCGGTCGCGCTGACCCCGGTCACCCTGGAACAGGACGTGAGGGGCGCGCTGTCCAAGGTGAAGCTGGGCGAGGTCGACGCCGCCCTGGTCTACCGCACGGACGCCCGGGCCGCCGCGACCGAGGTGACCGGCGTCGAGTTCCCGGAGTCGGCCGGTGCCGTGACCGACTACCCGATCGTCGCGCTCCGGGACGCGCCGAACCCGGCGGGCGCGCGGGCGTTCGTCGGGTACGTCCGCTCCGGCCGCGGGCAGGCGGTGCTCGCCGAGGCCGGGTTCCAGGCCCCGTAGCGTCGATGACCCGCACCGACACCCCCGCGCAGGCCCGCCGGCGCAGGCCAGCCCGTACCCGTGGCACCGTCCCGCTCGCGCTGCTGCTCCCCGCGGCGCTCGGGCTGGTCTTCCTCACCCTGCCGCTGGCCGGGCTGCTGGCCCGCACCCCCTGGGCCGACCTGCCGCGGCGGCTCGCCGAGCCCGGCGTGCTCACCGCGCTGCGGCTGTCGTTGCAGACCGCGACCCTGGCCACCCTGCTCTGCCTGCTGCTCGGGGTGCCGCTGGCGTGGCTGCTGGCCCGGGTCGAGTTTCCCGGCCGGCGCCTGGTCCGCGCCCTGGTCACCGTGCCGCTGGTGCTGCCCCCGGTGGTCGGCGGGGTGGCGCTGCTGCTGGTCTTCGGGCGGCGAGGGCTGGTCGGCGGCTGGCTGGACGCCACCTTCGGGGTGACCCTGCCGTTCACCACCGCGGGCGTGGTGCTGGCCGAGGCGTTCGTCGCGATGCCGTTCCTGGTCATCGCCGTCGAGGGCGCGCTGCGCGGGGCGGACCAGCGCTACGAGGAGGCGGCCGCGACCCTCGGCGCCGGGCGGTGGACCACCTTCACCCACGTCACCCTGCCCCTGGTGGCGCCCGGCCTGGCCGCCGGCGCGGTGCTCTGCTGGGCCCGGGCGCTCGGCGAGTTCGGCGCCACCATCACCTTCGCCGGCAACTACCCGGGCCGGACGCAGACCATGCCGCTCGCCGTCTACCTGGCCCTGGAGACCGACCTGGAGGCGGCCGTGGTGCTCAGCCTGATCCTGCTCACCGTCTCGGTGGCCATCCTCGCCGCCCTGCGCGACCGGTGGATCACCAGCCCGTGACCGCCGCGCTGCTGGACGCCCACCTCGTCGCCGACCGGGGCAGCTTCCACCTCGACGTGCCGTTGCGGATCGCCGCCGGTGAGGTGGTCGCGCTGCTCGGTCCGAACGGCGCCGGCAAGACCACCGCGCTGCGCGCGCTCGCCGGCCTGCACCCGCTGACCGACGGGCACGTCACGCTGGCCGGCGTCGACCTGGACCGGCCCCGACGCCGGCTGCGCACGCCGACCGAGCGCCGGCCGGTCGGCGTGGTCTTCCAGGACTACCTGCTCTTCCCGCACCTGAGCGCGCGGGACAACGTGGCCTTCGGGCCGCGCCGGCACGGCGTCGACCGGCGCGCCGCGCGGCGGGCGGCGCTGGACTGGCTCGACCGGGTGGGGCTGGCCGAGCACGCCCACCGGCGGCCCCGGCAGCTCTCCGGCGGGCAGGCGCAGCGGGTGGCCCTGGCCCGCGCCCTCGCCGTCGGGCCGTCGCTGCTGCTGCTGGACGAGCCGCTCGCCGCCCTGGACGCGCGCACCCGGCTGGACACCCGCGCCGAGCTGCACCGCCATCTCGCCGCCCACCCGGGGGCGACGCTGCTGGTCACCCACGATCCTCTCGACGCGCTGGTGCTGGCCGACCGGCTGGTCATCGTGGAGGACGGCCGGGTGGTGCAGGAGGGCGACGCCGCCACGGTGACCGCCCGGCCGCGCACCGACTACGTGGCCCGGCTGGTGGGGCTGAACCTGCACCGCGGCCGGGCGGACGGGCACCTCGTGCGGGTCGCCGACGGGCTGGCGCTCACCGTCGCCGAGCGGCTCGACGGCGACGCCTTCGTGGCGTTCCGGCCGACGGCGGTGGCCCTGCACCGGGACCGGCCGGCGGGCAGCCCCCGCAACACCTGGCCGGCCCGGGTGACCGGGGTGCAGCGGCACGGCGACAACCTGCGGGTGCAGCTCGACGGCCCGATCGTGGTGGCCGCGGACGTCACCCCGGCGGCCGCCGCCCAGCTCCGCCTGGTGCCGGGGCAGCCGGTCTGGGCCGCGGTGAAGGCGACCGAGACGCACGCGTACCCGGCCAGCGGCTGACCCGTCCGCCCCCGTCGGTGCACGCCGCCGAGCTGGCTCGCGGCCCGACCGGGTCCGGCCCCGCCACCGGCTGTTCCGGACGGTGGCGGGGCCGGGACGACCGCCCGGGTCAGTCGGCGTCCGGGGCCACCAGCTCCGGCAGCTTCTGCTCGAAGAGCCGGCCGAACTGCGCGCCGGGCAGGATGTGGCCCTGCGGCCGGGCGGCGTCCGCCACGCCGAATCCCCACTCGGCCGCCCGCGTGCGCTGGTCCGGCGTCCCGTGGTGGGCGGTCAGGGCGAAGTTGCAGTCACCCACGTTGAAGAAGGTCGCCTCGAAATCGCGCACCCGCTTCGCGTTCATCGCCGCGCCGCGGGCATGGGTCAGGAAGTACGCCGCCAGGCCGTCCGCCATCAACTCCAGGCGCCGGCCGGCCTCCGCGCCGGTCAGCGTGGTCCCGGTGAGGCCCTTGGCGTACTGCACCTGGTGGCCGTACTCGTGTGCCAGGATCGCCTGCGGGGCGACGTCACCCAGCCCGATCGCCCGGTACGCCTCCAGGATGCCGTCGCCCATGATGATCTCGTCCGGGGTGATCCCCAGACCGGGCACGAGCTCGACCCCGCCGTCCAGCGCGAAGGCGTTGAAGGTGAGGTACGGGTGGGCGCCGAAGTCGAACTTCTCCTGGTTCGCGATCGCGTGGACCAGGTCGGCCAGCAGGGGGGCGACCGGATCGCCGTACCCCAGACCGACCCGGGTCAGGTGCTCCAGCCGGGCCCGGTCGCGCAGCACGTCGCCGTGCATGCCCACGAGCGCGATCTCCGCCGCCGGAATGTCCCAGAACCCGCCCAGGTCTCGGAAGGTGTGGGTGACCGGAGTGGCGAACTCGTCGTCGCGGCCGAACGTCTGCGGGCTGGTCGGGCCGTAGAGCAGCGCGTCCAGCAGCGGGAAGAGCATCAGGACCCGCGCGTCGTTCTGGTCGACGACGGTCCAGTCCGCCGTCGTGGCGCTCAGCCAGTCCCGCACGGGCGTGCTGCCGCACCGGTAGTCGGCGGGGTCGATGAGGTCGAGGCCCCCGCTCAGTTCGTCACCCGCCAGTCCGAACCGCTGCAGGGCAGCCTCGACCCGCGACGCGGGCAGCAGGGCCTGGAGCCGGGTGGAGAGGGCGTGGCTCTCCTCGTCGGTCAGGCCGGTGGCGGCGTCGGCGGTCCGGCCCGCGGTCAGATCCTGGTCGGCGGTGCGCGCCTGGGCCGGAGCCGCCAACAGGGAAGCGGCCAGGACCGCCGCGGCCAGGGCCACCGACCGCACGGGATGCACTCTCACTCTCACGTCTGCTCCTGCTCGCTGGAACGGTCGGCGCGAGGGCCACCGACCGGGGTCGACAAGGTCCGGTCAGTATCAGCAGACGCGGGGGTGGCGGCGGGAGAGCCGAGCGGTGTCACAAAGCGGCATGGCGAGAAGCTGACGTGGCGTCAGAGCCAGCCCTGGCGCGACGCCTGCATGCCCAGCTGGAAGCGGGTCTGCGCACCCAGGATCTCCTGCAACCGGCTGATCCGTCGGGCGATCGTCCGCTCGCTCACCCCGAACTCCCGGGCGATCGACTCGTCGGTGAGCCCGGCGCTCAGGTAGGTCAGCAGCCGCTTGGTCTCCCTGGTCGGCATCCCGGCCACGGCGGTGACCTCGGTGTTGCTGGTGATCGGCACCGCCATCCGCCAGTACGTGTCGAAGACGCCGACGAGACCGGTGAGGAGCGGCGACTGGTGCACCACCAGCGCCGCCGTGCTCTCGTTCCCGGCGACCGGCGCGCGGGCCGCGATCAGCGCCCACCGGTCGTCCACGATGGTCAGGTTGAGCGGCACCTGCGGAAACACCCGCGCCTGCTCCCCCGCGTCGATGCAGGTCTGCACCATGCCCAGCGCCCTCGGGTCCTGGAGCACCCGCGTGCCGTACACGACCTGGTAGCTCACTCCCCGGCCGAGGGCCTCGAAGAACCCGCCGACGATCGTGTGGTCCCGCGTCTCCAGGTTGCCGACCGTGATGGCCCGCACCCGCTCGCGCGCGTCGGCCTGTACGTGATCGAGCACCGCGCGGGCGACCTCGGGGGACGGCAGCTGCTCCAGGTAGCGATCTCCACCGACGGCCGTCTCCCACCGCCGCGCGAGCGTCACGGCACTTTCCCGGGCCAGCGCCGCCTCGCGGATGTGCCGCTGCGCCAGCGCTTCCAGGGCGAGCTGCGGTGGCTGCGGGCGCAGGTCGGCTCCGCTGCGGGTGAGCAACCCGGCGCGTTCCAGTTCCGCGACGGCCGCGTCCAGCGCCGTGTCACCAACGCCGTGTCGCTCGGTCAGCTCGGCCAGGGTCGCCTTTCCGCGCTCGATCAGGTCGAGGTAGATCCGTTCCGCCGTGGCGGTCACGCCGAGCGCTTGGAGGGGGCCCATGGTTCCTGTCTACCAGGGGCGACGCCGCGGCCCGACGGACAGCCGCGCCGGCTCCCGGCGGGTGGTCGCCGGCACGCCGCGCCAGCCGCCGGGCCTCCGCCGGGGCACCGCGTCTATGATCCGGCGCATGGCTCTGCTACACCGGGCGCAACTGCGCCCCACCAAGCTCGAACTCATCGCCGCGTGGCTGCCGGGCCGCACCTGGTTCCAGGGGGACGCCGGCGCGGGCGTCGAGCGGATCGCGGGGTATCGCTTCGACGACCCCGCCGGCGCGGTCGGCATCGAGACCATGCTGGTCCGGGCCGGCGCCGGGCCGGTGTACCAGGTGCCGCTGACCTACCGCGGCGCACCGTTGGACGGCGCCGAGGCGTGGCTCGTCGGCACGTGCGAGCACTCGGTGCTGGGCCACCGCTGGGTGTACGACGGCTGCGGCGACCCGGTCTACGCCGGTGCACTGGCCGCGGCGATCCTCGCCCACACCGGCCAGGCGGAGGAGTACTTCGAGGTGGACGGCCGGCGCGAGCATCGTGCCGCCAGCATGACGATCGCCGCCGAGGGCACGCGGCGGGCCGACGCGCCGCCGGTGGGCGCGGTCGATCGGGTGGCGGACGGCGACCCGACCCGGATCGTCACCGACACGGTCGAACTGACCGTCGTCCGGCGGCTCGGTGACCACACCGACCTGCCGGGGAGCCGGCTGACCGGCACCTGGGAGGGCCAGCCGGCGCCGCTGCCGCTGGCGTACGCCTCGCTCCGCTGACCGGCCGACACCGCCCGCCGGGGCGCTCAGCGGGGCAGCAGGTCGGCGTGCGCGGCGCGCAGCCGGGCCAGCGCGGGATCGCTGCCCGGTGGGACCCGCCGGTCCAGCTCGGCCCAGACCTCGGCCAGCGCGGTGGCCACGACGCGCAGCTCGGCGGCGTGCCGGCGGGCGCTCTGCCGGTGCAGCTCGTCGAGGCGGCGGGCCCATCCGGCGGTGACCGCGGCCAGGCGGTCGGCGTCGGCGCGGGCCTGGGCGGCGGTGCGGGCGGCGACGGCCGGCACGATCGCGGCGATCGGGCGGGGATCACCGTCGCGGGTGAGCACCGTGACGGTGTCGGTCAGCTCGGCGAGCGCGACGAGCTGGGTCAGCCGGGTGCGCGCCTCGCGCAGGGGCAGCGAGCGCGGCTGGGCCGACGGCGGGGTGCGGGCGGGGACAGCCATGGATGCATGGTGACCGCGGGGTACGACAATCCGCCCGCCGCGGGTCCAGCGTGGACGGTGGAAATCGCCCGGAACGGGCCGCGGCGCGCGTTCGGGACGTTCCCTTCGCCGGCCGGCCCGGCGACAGGCCGCCAGAAGCAGGTCTGGACATCTACAGTTAACAATCCTAATAATTGTGCATCCGTCGATCCGACGGCCCTCGAACCGGGAGGTCCGGATGCGTCGCCCTGCCCGAAACCTGTTGCTGGCCGCCGTCGCGGCCCTCGCCACCGCCGCCGGCACCACGCTCGTCCTGGCCGCCCCGGCCCGGGCCGCCGGCCCGACCGCCACCTTCGTCAAGACCGCCGACTGGGGCACCGGGTGGGAGGGGAAGTACACCATCACCAACGGCGGCGCCGGCACGATCACCGGCTGGCAGGTCGCCTTCACCCTGCCGGCCGGCACCACGCTCGGGTCCTACTGGGACGCCACGGTGAGCAGCGCCGGGCAGCGGCACACCTTCACCAACCGCTCGTGGAACGGCACCGTGGCGCCCGGCGCCTCGGTCTCGTTCGGGTTCCTGGCCACCGGCTCCGGCGCTCCCACCGACTGCACGCTCAACGGCGCGCCCTGCGGCGGCGGCACCCCGACCAGCCCGCCGCCCACCACGCCACCGCCGACCACCACGCCGCCCACCACGCCACCGCCGACCACCCCGCCGCCGACCACCCCGCCGGCCGGCGGGCTGCCCCGGCACGCGCTGATCGGCTACCTGCACGCCAGCTTCGCCAACGGCTCGGGCTATCTGCGGATGGCCGACGTGCCCGCCGACTGGGACGTCATCAACCTGGCCTTCGGCGAACCCACCTCGGTGACCTCCGGCGACATCCGCTTCCAGCTCTGCCCGGCCGCCGAGTGCCCGGGCGTCGAGACCGAGGCCGAGTTCATCGCGGCGATCCGCGCCAAGCAGCAGCAGGGCAAGAAGGTGCTGCTCTCCATCGGCGGGCAGAACGGCCAGGTGCAGCTCACCACCACCGCCGCCCGGGACACCTTCGTCCGGTCCGTCTCGGCGATCATCGACCGGTACGGGCTGAACGGGCTGGACATCGACTTCGAGGGGCACTCGCTCTACCTGAACGCCGGTGACACCGACTTCCGCAACCCCACCACCCCGGTGATCGTCAACCTGATCTCCGCGATCCGCGCCCTGAAGCAGCGGTACGGGGCGGGCTTCGTGCTCACCATGGCGCCGGAGACGTTCTTCGTCCAGCTCGGCTACCAGTTCTACGGGCCGGGACCGTGGGGCGGGCAGGACCCGCGCGCCGGGTCGTACCTGCCGGTGATCCACGCGCTGCGCAACGACCTGACCGTGCTGCACGTGCAGGACTACAACTCCGGCCCGATCGTCGGGTTGGACAACCAGTACCACACCATGGGCGGCGCCGACTTCCACATCGCGATGACCGACATGCTGCTCGCCGGGTTCCCGGTGGCCGGCAACGCCAACGCCGTCTTCCCGCCGCTGCGCGAGGACCAGGTCGCGTTCGGCGCGCCGTCGTCGGTCAGCGCCGGCAACGGCTACGTCGCCCCGGCGGGCGTGCAGGCGGCGGTGACCTGCCTGGTACGGGGGCAGAGCTGTGGGTCGTACACCCCGCGCAGCGGCACCAACCCCGACTTCCGGGGGCTGATGACCTGGTCGATCAACTGGGACCGCTACTACAGCTGGGAGTTCCGGCTGAACCACGGGCCCTTCCTGAAGGCGCTGCCCTGAGCCGTCCGCCGCTCGTCCGGCGTGGTGACCCGGCCGGCCCCCGGCCGGGTCACCCGCCGGCGGCCACCGCCAGCGGGTGACCGGCGCCGGATCGCGGTGGGCGCGCCGGCACTCGGCCGGCATGATGGTTGGAGGCCGACCGGAGGTGGGCCGTGCAGATCGACCTCGACGCCGCGGTCGGCGCGCCGTCCTACTGGTCGACGGGTTCGGCCACCGGGCCGCGTGCGCGGCCGACTGCTGGCGGAGGCGCTGGACCCGGACCAGGTGACCCGGTCACCGGACGCGGTGCCCGGGCGCGTCCGACCCGGCGCGCCACTCGTGGGCCAGCACCGACCACACCTCGATGTCGATGCGCCGCCCGGCGGGGCCGGGGTAGACCTGCCGCAGCGTCCCGTCGTGGCGCATACCGAGCCGGCGGGCGACCGCGATGCTGCGCGCGTTCTCGGCGTTGGTGCGCCACTCCACCCGCTGGATGCCCCGCTCCCGCACGGCCCAGTCGACGATCCGGCCGACCGCCCGGCTGATCAGGCCGCGCCCCTCGGCGCCGGGCTCCAGCCAGCAGCCCGCCTCCGCGACGCCGACCGTCACGTCGAACGACACGAACATGACCCCGCCGACCAGGGTGCCGGAGTGCCAGATGCCCCAGATGCCGCCGGCGTCGCGCGCCCACCGGTCGGCGTAGCGCTGCAGGACGGCGCGGGCCGCGGGCAGGTCGGTGGCCACGAAGGACGGTGACACCCAGGGCACGATGTGCTCCCGGGCCCGGTCCAGGTGGGCCAGGAACTCCTCGGCAAGCCACGGGTCGAGCGGACGCAGCTCGGCGTCCTCGGTCAGGGGCAGGGCGAACACCGAACCTCCGTTGCCGATCTGACGGGTCGATCCCCCATCCTGCCGCCGACCCCGCACGCCGGCCGAGCAGCCCCGGCCGGAACCGACCCTGGGCGACAACCGGGTGTATACATCCCGCGTATACCCGGTGTGTATAGTCCGGAGCCATGTCGATCGGACAGACCTTCCTCGGCCTCCTGGAGACCACCCCCCGACACGGGTACGACATCAAACGCCTCTACGACGAGCGCTTCGGCCACGCCCGCCCGCTCGCCTACGGCCAGGTCTACGCCACCCTGTCCCGCCTGCTGCGCAGCGGCCTGGTCGAGGTGGAGGCGGTCGAGCCCGGCGAGGGCCCGGAGCGCAAGCGGTACGCCATCACCGAGGCCGGCGTCACCGACGTGGCCGGCTGGCTGGCCCGGGCCGAGAAGCCCGAGCCCTACCTGCAGAGCACCCTCTACACCAAGGTGGTGCTCGCCCTGCTGACCGGGCGTAGCGCCGCCGACCTGCTCGACGTGCAGCGTGCCGAGCACCTGCGGATGATGCGCGAGCTGACCCGCCGCAAGCGCGACGGCGACCTGGCCGAGCAGCTGATCTGCGACCACGCGCTGTTCCACCTGGAGGCCGACCTGCGCTGGCTGGAGCTGACCGCCGCCCGCCTCGACGACCTGGCCTCGGCGGTGCTGGCGTGAGCGCGCCGCTGCTGGCCGCCGAGGACCTGCACCGCTCCTTCGGGCCCACCCGCGCCCTGGCCGGCGCCAGCCTGCGGGTCGACCGGGGCGAAGTGGTGGCGGTGATGGGCTCGTCCGGCTCCGGCAAGTCCACCCTGCTGCACTGCCTCGCCGGCATCGTCCGGCCGGACTCCGGGCGGGTGCTGTTCGGGGGGCGCGACCTGGCAGTCCTCTCCGACGCCGAGCGCAGCGCCCTGCGCCGGGAGTCGTTCGGGTTCGTGTTCCAGTTCGGCCAGCTGGTGCCGGAACTGACCTGCCTGGAGAACGTGGCGCTGCCGCTGCGGCTGGCCCGGGTCGGCCGGCGCGAGGCCGAACGCCGGGCCGCCGAGTGGCTGGACCGGCTGGAGGTCGGCGAGGTGGCTGGCAAGCGGCCCGGCGAGGTCTCCGGCGGGCAGGGGCAGCGAGTCGCCGTCGCCCGGGCACTGGTGACCCGACCGGAGGTGGTCTTCGCCGACGAGCCGACCGGCGCGTTGGACTCGCTCAACGGCGAGCGGGTGATGAAGTTGCTCACCGGGGCGGCCCGGGAGACCGGCGCGGCGGTGGTGCTGGTAACGCACGAGGCGCGGGTGGCCGCGTACTCCGACCGGGAGGTGGTGGTTCGCGACGGCCGCACCCGCGACCTGGAGCCCGCGGCATGAGCCGGTTGCGTGGTGGCGCGGCCGACCTCGCGATGGGCACCCGGATGGCCTTCACCGGCGGCCGGGACGGCTGGCTGCGCGCGGTGCTGACCGCGCTCGGCGTCGGCATCGGCGTGGCGATGCTGTTGCTCGCCGCCGCGGTGCCGCACGCGCTGGACGCCCGGGAGGCCCGCGGCGACGCCCGCGACGACCTGCGGATGGGCGAACAGATCCCGGCCGCCGGCAACACCCTGCTGATCCGGGCGACCGACACCAGCTTCCACGACCGGCCGATCCGGGGTCGGGTGCTGCGCCCCGAGGGGCCGGCCGCACCGACCCCGCCGGGGGTCGCCGCGCTGCCCGGGCCCGGCGAGGTGGTCGTCTCCCCCGCGCTGCGCGACCTGCTCGACTCGCCCGACGGCGCGCTGCTCGCGCCGCGCCTCGGCGGCGCCCGGATCATCGGCACCATCGGCGCCCGGGGTCTGGCGGGGCCGAACGAGCTGGCCTACTACCTGGGCAGCGCCACCCTCTCGGCCGACCAGGGCGCGTCCCGGCTGGACGCCTTCGGCGGCGGACTGCCCGGCGAGGGCTTCGGCCCGGTCCTGGTGCTGCTCGCGGTGGTCATCTTCGTCGTACTGCTGCTGCCCATCGCGGTCTTCCTCGGCGCGGCCGTGCGGTTCGGGGGCGAACACCGCGACCGCCGGCTGGCCGCGCTGCGGCTGGTCGGCGCGGACGCCGCGATGGTCCGCCGGATCGCCGCCGGGGAGGCCGCGGCCGCCGCGCTGCTCGGCGTCGCGGTCGGTGGCCTGCTCTTCCTCGCCGGACGGCAGGTGGTGCCGCTGGTCACGCTGATGGACCTGAGCGTGTACGCGGCCGACGTGCGCCCGCCGCTGCCGCTGGTCGTCGGGGTCGCCCTGGCGGTGCCGGCGCTGGCGGTGCTGGTGGCCATGGTGGCGTTGCGCGCCGTGGTGGTCGAGCCGCTCGGGGTGACCCGTCGGGCCACCCCGGTCCGCCGCCGGCTGGCATGGCGGCTGCTGCTGCCCGCCGCCGGGCTCGGGCTGCTGCTGGCCGCCACGGCCGGCGTGACCCCGGCCGGGGCCGAGAACCAGACCGCGGCCGGCGCGGTGCTGCTGCTGGTCGGCATGGTGACCCTGCTGCCCTGGCTGACCGACCTGGTGGTCCGCCGGCTGCGCGGGGGGCCGGTGCCGTGGCAGCTGGCGGTGCGCCGGCTCCAGGTCGACAGCGCCGCCTCGGCGCGGCTGGTGAACGGCATCGCGGTGGCCGTCGCCGGCACCATCGGGCTGCAGATGCTCTTCGCCGGCGTGGCCGAGCAGTTCACCACCTCGACCGGGCAGGATCCGTCCCGCGCCCAGGTGCTGGTGCAGTTTCCGGCCCGCCCGGACGCCACCGCCGCGCTGGCCCGGCTGGCCGCCGCCCCCGGCGTGACCGGCGGCACCGGCACCTTGGTCACCGGGGTCACGGCCGCCGACGGCTACGCCGACCTGCGGATCGGCGACTGCGCCGCGCTGGCCGAGTTCGCGCGGCTGGAGCGCTGCGCCGACGGCGACGTGTTCCTGGTCCGTGAGCCCGACGACGGGGGGCGGTCCGCGGCCATCCGACCCGGCGCCACCGTGGCGGTGGGCGACGGCGACACCACCTGGCGGGTGCCCGCCGCCGCTCGGGAGGCGCAGATCCGGCCCCATCCGGCGGGCCACCAGCAGACGGCCGTGCTGGTCACCCCGGCCGCGATCGAGCACGCCCGGCTCGGTCCACTGCGCGCGGACGCGAACCTGCGGCTCGCCCCGGGGCAGCCGGACGCGATCGAGCACGTCCGCAACGAGGCCGCCGGTGTCGACCTGTTCGCCAGCGTCCTTCCGCTGACCCGGACCACCCAGGCCACCAAGTTCGTCAACATCCAGCGCGGCCTCTACATCGGCGCGGTGGTCACCCTGCTGCTGATCGCCGCCAGCATGCTGGTCGGCGTCCTGGAGCAGCTGCGGGAACGGCGCCGGCTGCTGGCCATGCTGGTCGCAGTCGGCACCCGGCGGGGCACCCTGAGCTGGTCGGTGCTCTGGCAGACCGCCGTGCCGGTGCTGGTCGGGCTGGCCCTCGCGGTGGTCTTCGGGCTGGGGTTGGGCGCGGTGCTGCTGCGCATGGTGCAGGCCCCGGTGGTCATCGCCTGGTCGGTGCTCGGCCTCGCCACCGCGCTCGGCGCGGCGGTGGTGCTGCTGGTCACCGGGCTCAGCCTGCCCGTGCTCTGGCGGCTCACCCGCCCGGCCGGCATCCGCACCGAGTGACCCGTGGCCCCGGCCGGCGCTGCTCCGCCCGGCCGGGGCCACGTCGGGCGGCGGGCGGACGGGAGCGGACGACCACCGCCCCCAACCCCGGGCAGAGGCGGTCAGGCGGGCGGCGGCGCGGGGCCCGACGCCGTCGCCTCGGCCAGCAGCTCGGCCAGGTGCACCGCCCGGGCCCGGGATCGCCGCCGCCGCAGTCCGGTGCGCAGCTGCCGCAGGCAGCCGGGGTTCACCGCCACCACCAGGTCCACCCCGGCGGCCTCGATCTCGTCGATCTTGGCATCCAGGATCCGGCGGGAGTCGCGCGGCCGCAGCAGGGAGTACGTGCCGGCGGCGCCGCAGCAGGTGGCCGCCGAGGGCAGCTCGACGTAGTCGGCGACCCGGCGCAGCAGCGCCCGGGGCTCGGCGAAGACCCCGAGGCCGTTGCGCAGGTGGCAGGAGTCCTGCAGGGTGACCCGGGCCCGGCGGCCGGCCACCCGCACCTCGACGCCGGCCGGGCGGTCCGCGAGCCAGGTGGACAGCTCCCGCACCCGCCCGGGCCCGAGCACCGAGGCCAGGTGCGCCGCGCAGCCGCCCGAGGTGGTGACGATGGTGCCCGGCAGTTCCGCGCCGAGCCGGCGGGCCAGCCGCTCACCGCCGGCCAGGTCGCCGTTGTGCGCGTGCAGCGCGCCGCAGCAGCCCTGCGCGGTCGGTACGGCCAGCGCCGGGTCGAGGGCCCGGGCGGCGCGACTGACCGCCGGGAAGAGCCCCCGCTCGAAGCAGCCCAGCATGAGCTGCACGGGCGGCTGCTCGACCCGGGCCGCGCCCGGCGCATCGGCACCCGGCCCGGTCGGGAGGGCGGGCACGCCGGTGCTCGCGGCCGGGATCGGGGTGGCGGCCGGGCCGCGGGCGGCGCGGCGTACCAGGCCGAGCAGGCGGAGCAGCCACCGCTGCTCGGCGACCAGCATCAGCGCCCGGGCCAGCAGCGGCCGGCGCCGGCCGCGCCACTGGTGCACCCGCCACTGCTCCAGCAGGCTGCCGTACTGCACGCCGGCCGGGCAGACCGGTTCGCACGCCCGGCAGCCCAGGCAGAACGAGGACTGCTCGGCGAGGGTGGGGTCGTCCGGGGGCAGCGTGCCGTCCTGCAGGGCCCGCATCAGCGTGATCCGGCCCCGCGGCGAGGACGCCTCGTCGCCGGTCATCGCGTACGTGGGGCAGGCGGGCAGGCAGAAGCCGCAGGAGATGCAGCGGGACAGCTGCTCCGGGTTGAACACGTCGCCGGTCACGAGCCCAGCTTTCCGGGGTTGAGGATGCCCGCCGGGTCGAAGGCGGTCTTGATCCGGCGGAGCAGGGCGAGCTGGTCGTCGCCGAGCCGGGCGGCGAGGAACGGCAGCTTCGCCGCGCCCACCCCGTGTTCGCCGGTGATGGTGCCGCCGAGGTCGAGGGCGGCGGCGAAGACGTCGGCGAAGGCCGCCTCGGCGCGGCGTACCGCGTCGGTGTCGGCGGCGGAGTCGAGCACGCAGGTGGGGTGCAGGTTGCCGTCGCCGGCGTGACCGAAGGTGGCGATGGCGACCCGGTGCCGCGCGGCGATCGCGTCGATCCGGTCGACCATCTCGGCGATCCGCGGCCGGGGCACGGTGGCGTCCTCCAGGATGGTCACCCCGCCCCGGCGGGACAGCGCGGGCAGCGCGCAGCGCCGGGCGGCCAGCAGCGCCTCGGCCTGGGCAACCTCGCGGGCGGTGGTGACCTCCACGGCGCCGGCCTCGGCGCAGGCCGCACCCATCCGGTCGAGGTGGGTGGCGACCAGGTCCGGCGGGCCGTCGTCGCCGAAGAGCAGCAGGGCGCCGGCGTCGGTACGCAGCCCCAGGTGGGCGAAGTCCTCCACCGCGTCGATGCAGGCCCGGTCGAGGAACTCCAGGGTCGCGGGCACCACCCCGGCGCGGATCACCCGGGCCACCGCCTCCCCCGCCTCGGCCAGCGACGGGAAGTACGCCACCCCGGTGTTGGCGGACGCCGGCGCCGGCAGCAGCGCCACGGTCGCCTCGGTGATCACCGCGAGGGTGCCCTCGGAGCCGGTGAGCAGCCGGGTGAGGTCGTAGCCGGCCACGTCCTTCCACAGCCGGCCGCCGGTGCGGATCACCTCGCCGGTGGGCAGCACCGCCTCCAGGCCGAGCACGTAGTTGCGGGTGACCCCGTACTTCAGGCCGCGCAGCCCGCCGGCGCAGGTGGCGATGGTGCCACCCACGGTGGCGACGGTCCGGCTGCCCGGATCGGGCGCCCAGAGCAGCCCGCTCCCGGCGGCGGCGTCGGCCAGCGCGGCGCTGGTCACGCCGGGCTGCACCCGAGCCAGCAGCTCGTCCGCGCTGACTTCGAGGATGGCGTTCAGCCGGGTCAGCACCAGCACGATCCCGCCGTGCAGCGGCACGGTGGCCGCGCACAGGTTCGAGCCCGCGCCGCGCGGCACCACCGGTACGCCGTGCCGGGTGGCCAGCGCCAGCACCGCGGCGACCTCGGCGGTGTCGGCCGGGAACACCACCGCGTCGGGCCGGTGCGTGAAGAGCGGGGTGGCGTCGCGGGCGTACGCGACGAGGTCGCCGTCGGCGTCGTGCACGTTCCCCGGGCCGACGATGCCCCGCAGCTCGGCGAGGACGGTCGCGGACAGCGCCATGCCAACCCTTCCCGGCACGCCGGTCGCGCCCGAAGATTTCTGCCGGCCGCCGACCAAGGGTCGGCAATCACCTTCACACGATCATAGTGAGCCACGCCGGCCGGGTGAAGACGGTGGCGACCGGCGACCACCGGGGCCCGGGTTCAGCCCGGTGGCAGGTGCTCCCGCAGGGCGGCGAACTCGGCCACGGTGAGGAAGGACGGGTTGGCCCCCTGCGGCTGGCGGAACACCTCGGCGCCGGCCAGCCGGGGATCGGCGCGGAGCAGGTCACGAGACACCCGGTGCGGCCCGGGCAGCACGGTCAGGTCGAGCGGCAGCGTCCAGGTGCCGTCCCCGGGCACCGGAGCCGCGGCGACCCGGCCGACGCCCCACACGCCGTAGCGGAGCCGCCCCCGGCTGCCGCTCGCCCAGAAGACCACCGGCTGGCCGGGACGGACCAGCCGCAGCCGGTATCCCGGGCGGACGCACCAGCCGCCGACGTGCGGGTCACGGTCGAACCGGCCCGCCAGGTCGACCCGGTCGGCGTTCCCCTTGACCAGCCAGGCGCCCAGCCCGTCGAGGGTCACCCGGCGCTCGGTCACCGGTCCATCCTGCCGTGCCCGGCGCCCGGCCGCACCGCGGGCGCGAGCCGCACACCGCGCACCTCGCGCAGGTCCTGCCCGCCACGCTGACCGGGTCCGGCGCGCTCGGGCGGGAGGTGACCCGACCACATCGCCCGTCGCTCCCGGCGCGCCGTGACCCGTCAGATGATGAAGTGGGTCCAGTAGGCCAGCCAGGTCACGAAGAGAGCGCCCTGGAGCAGGGCGAGCGCGGCGGTCAGCCAGACGTCGACGCCGGCGTGCCGGGCCCAGCGGGCCAGGGCGAGGCCGACCGGGAACGCGGCGAGCAGGTAGCGCAGCAGGCTCTTGTACACCGGTGGACCCATCGACAGCGGCACCAGCACCATGATCAGGCCGTAGACGAGGTACGGCAGGCCGATCCGCCGGGCGGCCACGAGCAGGACGACCAGTACCGCCACCGCGACCCACACCCGCAGCGCGTCCCGCGTCGGCGCCTCGGTCAGGCCGTGCCAGAGCACGCCGAGCGGGTTCTGCACCCTGATTCCCCAGCCCTTCTCCTGGGCGTGCTTGTAGGCGAACCAGTCCCCGCCCTGCCAGCGGCAGAAGGCCATGAAGGTCAGCCAACCGGCGGGCACCAGCAGCAGCGGCCAGCCGGTGCGCACGTACCGCCACAGCGTCCGTGGCCAGAGCCGGTAGCCGTGCTGGCGCAGCAGGACCAGGGCCAGCGGGAGGACGACGAAGAACCCGACCGACCGGCTCATCGCCAGGAAGTAGCCGACCACGCCGACCACCAGCCAGCGCTGCCGCTCGGCGTAGTGGAACGCGGCCAGCGCGAGGCAGAGGAAGAGCGACTCGCTCAGCGCCGCCTGGAACAGGAACGCCGCCGGCAGCAGCACCAGGTAGCGGACGAACCGGCGGCCCGCCGCGTCGTCGCCGAGCAGCCGCTCCCCCAGCCGGTACGCGTAGTAGAGCATCAGCAGGAAGGCGACGTTGGCGACCACCAGCAGGGCCAGCGCGGTGTTCCCGCCCAGCAGCGGGGCCAGCGGCCGGGCCAGGAACGGGTAGAGCAGCGGAAAGCCGAAGTCGCGCCACGGCTCGTCCAGCGGCAGCCGGGCCAGGTGGTCGTAGAGGAACGTGTCCCAGGCGAACCAGAGCGAGAACCACCGGTGCTCGGAGACCTCCCGCTGCTGCTCGCGCATCGTCGTCTCGTACGGCGGCGGCGCCCAGGGCGCCTCGTCGAAGGCGCTCAGCGCGAGCATCCCGACCAGGCTGAGCACGATCTTCGTACCGACGAAGACCGCCACCACGTACGGCCAGGGGGCCGGCACCCGGCGGACGGCCCGACGGGCCCGGGTGGCCAGATCCCGGGCGCGGCCGGTGGCGCCGCGCGCGGCGCCACCGGCCGCCTCGGCCCGCCCCCTGTCGACCATGCCTCTCCCGGATCCGGCCACCCGGCCACGAACGGTGCCACATCCCCGTTCCAGGGCCGTTGACACGTCGATCGGCGGGCGGGACGCCGCCCGAGACCGGGTGACATCGCCGCCAGGACGGGTATGCGGGCCCCCTCCACGACGGCAGAAAGCGGCAGGGCATGGGTGACGAGCACGGCACGGTGGTCATCGGCGCGGGGCCCGCGGGGCTGACCGCGGCGTACGAGCTGCTCCGGCGGGGCGCTCCGGTACGGGTGTTCGAGGCCGACGAGGTGGTCGGCGGGATCAGCCGCACCGTCGAGCGGGACGGCTGGCGGTTCGACATCGGCGGGCACCGGTTCTTCACCAAGGTGCCCCGGGTCGAGGAGTTCTGGCACGAGATCCTGCCCGACGAGGATTTCCTGCTCCGCCCCCGGATGAGCCGGATCTACTACCGGGGCGCGCTCTACGACTACCCGCTGAGTGCGACCAACGCGCTGCGCAACCTCGGGCTCCGAGAGGCCGCGCTCTGCATGGGCTCGTACGCCCGGGCCCGGTTGCGCCCGCCGAAGGACCAGTCGCACTTCGAGGGGTGGGTGTCGGCCCGGTTCGGCTGGCGGCTCTACTCGATCTTCTTCAAGACGTACACGGAGAAGGTCTGGGGCATGCCGGCCGACCGGTTGCAGGCCGACTGGGCCGCCCAGCGGATCAAGAACCTGTCGCTGGCCAAGGCGGTCCGCAACGCCGTGCTGCCCAGGCGCAACCGCAAGGACGTGACCAGCCTGATCGAGGAGTTCCAGTACCCGAAGCTGGGGCCGGGCATGATGTGGGAGCGCTGCGCCGAGGAGGTGCGCCGGCGCGGCGGCCGGGTGGACACCGGCACCTGGGTGACCGCCGTGCACCGCGACCCCGAGCACCGACGGGCGGTCGCCGTGACCGTCAACGGCGCCGGCGGGCAGCGCACCGAGCCGGCCGAGCACGTCGTCTCCTCGATGCCGATCTCCGAACTGGTCGCCGCGCTGCGCCCGGCCGCCCCGCCGGAGGTGCTGGCCGCCGCCGCCGACCTGCGCTACCGGGACTTCCTCACCGTCGCGCTGGTGGTGCCGGCGGAGTTCTCGTTCCCCGACAACTGGATCTACGTGCACGACCCGGCGGTCAAGGTCGGCCGGATCCAGAACTTCGGATCCTGGTCGCCGCACCTGGTCAAGGACGGCCGCACCTGCCTGGGGCTGGAGTACTTCGTCTTCGAGGACGACGAGACGTGGCGTACGCCCGACGCCGACCTGATCGCCGCCGCGACGGCCGAGCTGGAACGGCTCGGTCTGGTCCGGCCGGGCGTCGTCGAGGCGGGCTACGTGGTGCGGATGCCGAAGGCGTACCCGGTCTACGACGAGCGCTACCAGCACAACGTCGACGTGATCCGGGACTGGCTGGCCCGCGAGGTGTCCAACGTGCACCCGGTCGGCCGCAACGGCATGCACCGGTACAACAACCAGGACCACTCGATGCTGACCGCCATGCTCACCGCCGAGAACATCGCCTGCGGCACCGGCCACGACGTCTGGTCGGTCAACGTCGAGCAGGACTACCACGAGGAGTCGACGGGCGCCGACGGCAACGGCCGGCACGGCACCGGCCGGGACGCGCCGATCATGCCGGCCCGGGCCGTCGGGGTGGCCGGCGCCAACGGGTCCACCGGTGACGGTCACGGTGGGAAGGCACCGGCCGAGCAGCCGGCACAGGTACGCCTCGGCTGACGTTCCGCCCGTCCGTCCCGTTCGGGGCGGATCGGCTGCGCGACGGCGTACTAGTCTGGCGCGGTGACGCGGACGGCGCGGCGGAACGCCGGATGAGCGGGCCGAGCCCGACCCAGCGCGTCCTCTCCCCCGACGACGTCGCGGACTACGTCCGGGCCTCGTTCGGGCCGGACCGCGGGGTGGCGGACTGCGGCCCGTTGGGCGGGGGCGGCTACGCCACGGTCTGGTGGGTCCGCCTGGACGACGACAACGAGGTGGTGCTCAAGGTCGCTCCGCCGCCCACGGTGCCGCTGCTGCGCTACGAGCGCGGCCTCGCCGCCGCCGAGGCCCGGTACTTCCGGCTGGTGGCCGCGCACGCGCCGCAGGTGCCGGTGCCTCCGGTGCTGCGCCACGGCACCGACCCGGTGCGGGGTGAGTGGCTGGTCACCGGCCGGCTGCCCGGCCGGTCGCTCAGCGAGCTGGCGGCATCCGGGGTGGACGGTGACCGGGCGCGGTACGACCTCGGGACGGCGATGGCGGCCGTGCACCGGGTCACCGGCGACCGCTACGGCTACGACCACGGACGTACCGGCGGGTCGACCTGGGCCGAGGCGTTCACCGCGATGGTCGAGGACCTGCTCGCCGACGCCATCGACTGGGGCGTACCCGTGCCGGCGGAGCGGATCCGGTCCCTGGTGCGACGCCACCGCCCGCTGCTCGACCAGGTGCGCCGCCCCGCGTTGGTGCACTTCGACGGCTGGGACGGCAACGTGCTCGCCGTGCCCGACGGCGACGGCCCGCCCCGGTTGTGCGGGCTGGTCGACGGGGAGCGCTACCTCTTCGGCGACCCGCTGGTGGACCTGGTCTCCCCGCTGCTGCTCCGCCGGGCCGAGGACGAGCCGGAGCACCCGTTCCTGCGCGGCTACGCCGCCGCCGCGGACGATCCGCCGGTCTTCGACACCGGTGTCCGGCGCCGGCTCGGGCTCTACCGGATGCATCTCTACCTGCTGATGACCGTGGAGATGCCCAGCCGCGCGATGACCCCGGAGACCCACCCCGACCGGCACGCCGGGCTCGCCCGACTGCTTGACGAAGAACTCACCGAGCTGTCCCGCCACTGAGCGGCACCGCGTCACGGGCGCGTCGTGTTGGCGGGGGCAGCCATGGGCCGACACCGCACGTGTGTCGTGAAGGGCGCGGGGAGGGCTCGGGGCTGCTTCCCCTGCGCCACGCGTGCCTGCCGCAGCGCGCCGGCCGGGGACCTGCCGCGAATGGCAGCGGGCAGGCGCCTCCGGCGGCTGCGGGAGATGCTGCCCGTGGAGCGCCTTGTCCCCTGTTGCGACAGGGGCACGCACAAGATTCATCGCCGCGGGTGGGTGAAAATGACGGGCATGCCGAGCCGTCTTGCCGTCATCGCCATCGACGCCATCCGACCACGACTGATCGCCGACTTCTGGTGCTCGGTTCTCGGCTGGCAGGTTGTCGATGAGGATGCTGAGGTGATCACCATCGCCGCCTCCGACCGTTCCTGGCCGATGATCGACGTGGTGGCTGTGCCAGAGGGCAAGGTGATCAAGAACCGGTTGCATTTCGACCTGCGTGCCGACGGTGTGTCCACCGCGGAGGAGCTTGACCGGTTGCTCACCCTCGGTGCACGGCACGCCGACGTGGGACAGTCCCCCGATGCGAGCTGGGTCGTGCTCGCCGATCCCGAAGGCAACGAGTTCTGCCTGCTGTCACGTCCTGTCCAGGAGCTCTAGGACAGCTCCCCAGCCAGGCGGGCCGGGGCACATGTCGAAGGACCCACCATGCCGCCGGAGTCCCTCGACACGCTGGGTCCGATTCGTTGTGATGGATCTTCACTTCTCCGTGCTGACCGCTCCCCCACCATGATCTGAAGGGGGCGGACATGGCGAGCGTTCACATCCCGCCCGGGCGGTGACCCCCGCCCGGCGCCCGGCGCGGGCGCGGGCCGAACCGCTGCTGCGCCGGCCGGTCGCGCCGATGCTCGCCGCACCGGTCGACGAGGTGCCCGAAGGCCCCGACCTGGTGCATGAGCCGAAGTGGGACGGGTGGCGCGCGATCGCCTTCCGGGAGTCCGACGGGGTGTACCTGCAGTCCCGGGCCGGCCGCAACCTGACGACCTACTTCCCTGACATCACCCGCGCTGTCCGGGAGGCCATCCCACCGGGCGCGGTGCTCGACGGCGAGTTGATCGTGTTGGAGCGCGGCCGGACGAATTTCGCGCAGCTGCAGCGGCGCGTCACCGTCGGCCGTGGCCTGCTCCGCCTGGCCCACGAGCGCCCCGCCCACTTCGTGCTCTTCGACCTGCTGTCGGAGGGCGACGAGCAGGTGATCCTGGATCTTCCACTGTCGCAGCGGCGCGACCGCCTGGAGCAGCTGCTCGCCGGCGCGCCGGCGCAGCTCACCCTCACCCCGCAGACCGCGGACATGCGACAGGTGGCGGACTGGCTGACGCACTGGACCGTCGCCACCGGCATCGAGGGAGTGGTCAGCAAGCGGCTGGGCGGCCGATACGAGCCCGGACGGCGAGGCTGGTGGAAGTACCGGACCCAGATCACCACGGAGGCGATCGTCGGTGGCGTGACCGGCAGCATCCGGGACCCCGACAGCGCGCTGCTGGGCCGGTTCGACAGGCGTGGCACGCTGCGGTACACCGGTCGCACCCACCCGTTGAACACGGGGCAACGGGCGGAACTGGTGGCGATGCTGTCCCCGGTCCGCGCGTCACCGCGCCGCGGAGTCGTGGTCCATCCCTGGCCGGAGCCACTGCCGGCAGCCTGGTCCGGCCAGCTGGACCGGCCGGAACCGCTGAGCTACGTGCGGGTGGACCCGGCCGTGGTGGTCGAGATCGACGCTGACGTGGCGTTCGAACACCAGCGGTGGCGGCACCGGGTGCGGTACGCCCGGGTGCGGCCGGACATGTCGGTGTACGACGTGCCGCTGCTGCTCGGCGAGGAGGAGGGGTATTTCGGCGAGCCGTGAGCGCAGCGCCTCGACGATCCCGTGCTCGCCGGCCTCGATCGCCTCCGGGGCAAGGGCCCATCCGGGCAGTAGCCGGCATCCCCTGTCTTCTATATGGTGGCACGGGTTGCTGGCGGTGGATTCCCGATGGCGGGGCCCCGCGACCTGGATTCCGCGAACGCAGTCGAAACAAAGGTGCTCATCGTGACCGTGGACTCGCCGGCAAGCGACCGGCCTGAGCCTGGCAAGCTCGACGTGCAGCAGAAGATCGACACGTCGGTGCCGCATTCAGCGCGGATCTGGAACTACTGGCTCGGCGGCAAGGACAACTTCGCCGTCGACCGCGAGGCCGGCGACCAGTACCGCCAGGTCTTCCCCGGCGTCGTCCACGTCGCCCGCGCCTCCCGCCAGTTCCTCGTCCGCACGATCAAGTTCCTCGCCGGCGAGGCGGGTATCCGTCAGTTCCTCGACGTCGGCACCGGGCTGCCCACGGCCAACAACACCCATCAGGTGGCGCAGCGGATCGCGCCGGACGCCCGGATCGTCTACGTCGACAACGACCCGCTGGTGCTGGTGCACGCCCGTGCGCTGCTGGTCGGCACGCCCGAGGGCAAGACCGCCTACATCGACGCCAACCTCCACGACCCGGCCGCGGTCATCGCCGAGGCCCGAAAGACGCTCGATTTCCAGCAGCCGATCGGGCTCATCCTCAGCGGCGTCATGGGCCACGTGCCCGACTACGAGGCGGCCCGGTCGATCACGCGCCAACTGCTGGCAGCCCTGCCGTCCGGCAGTTACCTGTCACTCAACGACGGCACCAGCCTGATCAGCGCCGAGATGCAGAAGGCGCAGGACGACTACAACGACACCGGCGCCACGCCCTACACGCTGCGTTCGCCCGACCAGATCGCCGGGTTCTTCGAGGGCCTGGAACTGGTGGAGCCGGGCGTCGTGCCGTGCCCGCAGTGGCGACCCGACGCCGACGTCGACACGCCCGCCGACATCGACGCCTTCGGCGGAGTGGGACGCAAACCCTGATCTGCGCCCGCTGATGCCCGTGCCGGCGGCCGGCATGCACTGAACCCCGCATCGCCGACACGGGCGTCAGCCCAGGTGGATCTGCCGGAGCCTCGTTACGCCCGGGTCCGGGTCTCCTGCTTGAGGCGCTCGTATCGGTCGGCGTCCGCAGTGGAGGACGCGCCGTCGACTGTGGCTACCCCATCAATCGTCCGCTATCCGCGCAGGCGGGTCGCGATCCGATCGGCCTCGTCCGCGTCCAGCGGATAGGGGCTGCCGTACCGGATCGGGCCGGTGATCACGGCAGGGCCGGTGACCGGCGGCGAGCCGTGCTCGGTGGCGAGCTGGCTCGCTGTGGGGTTGGGCTCGCCTGGTCGAGCCCGACCAGGGCCGTCCTCCGCGTGCCACAAGGTCAGGTCGGTGCCAAGCCGGGTGGATCGGATGTTCTCCGAGCCGAGCAGGCGGGCCACCTCCTGCACGAGATCCATCCCGAAGCGGGATGTCGTCACCTGCCGCACGCCACCGACGGTCACCAGCAGTAGCCCGGCCGCTCTGCCGTGCTCGTTTGCCATCCAGCCCTCATCCGGCCGGCCTGTCGGGGCGGTCACGGGGTGACTGGACGCGGCCTGAGGCGGAGCCGGCCGGGACGCGCGCTGTATCAGCACGATGATCCCGGTCACCGCGGTGGCCAGCAACGCCACCGCCCCGAAGGGCAGGGCCAGCATGAAAGGCCACCGCCAACCGACCGCCCGCTGCACAAGCGCCCCGGCCACGGGACCGAGACCCAGCGCCAGCAACACGGCGCCGGCGACGAGTGGCGTCACCCACACGCGTCGTGCCCCCATCTGCGCGAGGAGCGCGGCCGTGACGCCCCAGGCCAGACCGGCCCCGAACCCGGTCACCGCGCGCCCGAGCAGCAGCGGACCGCTCCCCGAGGCCAGCGCGGTCAGCAGCGATCCGAGAATCAGCAGCGCGATCGCGGCCAACGCGACGACAGTCGGCCGCCGCCGGCCGACCAGAACGCCGACCGGAACCGCCACTGCCGCCGGCAGCAGGTAGCCGACGAAGACCCAGAGGATCGCCGAGGTCGGCAGGTTCAGGTCCCGCCGCATCGCAACCCACTCCGGCCCGAGGGTGACGGCGAGCAGGAAGGCACCCAACGACGCGGCGAGTACCGGCCCGATCAGCAGCCAGACCGGGCGGACAGCCTGCGGTCGACCACCACCGATCACCACCGGGTGTCGACCGTCCGGGGGAAACTGGTTGGTGGTGCCGGGGAAGGGCGCAGTCACCCCGGCGAATATACCGGCCCGGGGCCCCGCGGCCGCGGCGCGGCGGGCCGAGTTCACGCGGACCTGCGCGAGCACGGCCAGGAGCCGACGGCCGAGACCGGAGAAGCGCCGTCTCGACCTCCCCGGCCTGAACCGGCAGAAGCTGCCCGAGCAGCTCAGCCGCTACCGGCTCGGCCCACCTCCCCCCGTTCGGAGGTTCCTCCCGGGGGGCAGGCCGGCTGAGTCGCCGCAGACAGGACCTGAACCGTGCTTATCGCCCGGAGATGGGGAACCACCACCTATAGCAGCCGAAGGCATGTTTGCCTCAGAAACCTGGAAAGCGCCCCGACCGAACGTGAATGCTCCTTATGTTCATCGTGGCTCTACTTCCTGAGCCAACCAGAAGGGAGTGAGGGACATGTCCAAGAGGTTCCTGATCAAGCTCGCCGGCGGGGTAGGGCTGGGCAGCGCCGCTCTGCTGCTCGGTACGCCCGCCGCCGCACTCGCTGCGCCCTACGAGGCCTCGGACCGCAACTCGGACCGCAACGGGGTCGTCTGCGCCACCAACGAGCAGACCAACGAGGTGATCGTCGCCAGCATCTTCAACGACAACAGCATCCGGGACAGCGACGTCACCTTCGAGCAGTCGACGTCGGTTGAGGCGACGAACGACAACAGGACTCAGCCCAACACGGTCATCGTCTGCATCGGCGAGGTCGACGTGGACGTGGACGTGGAGGACTAAGAGCTGCTCAGGCGGTTCAGCGTGCCGGTGTCGGCGGGGTCGGCTCGCCGGTGGGGCAGCCTGCCGGCAACATCCCACGACGGTGCTCTGACGGCGATGGATGCCGGCATGACGGTCGTGGCCGCGCTCGGTGGGCCTCGCGGCGGTCCGTCAACCACCATCGCCCGAGGCGGCCAGGGGCGCCAGCGGCACGTCACGGTTTCCCGTGACGTGCCGCTGGCCTCGTCATACGACGCCGTACATGGATTCGCATTCGAGATCGAACCCGCCGTCGACCGCGACACGTTGGACCACCGGCAACTCAGCGAGCGTGTCGGGGTCTGCCACAGCGCGTTCGTGCCTGACCGCCCGTCTGGCACGGGAGCCCCGAGATACCGGCTGATGGCTGCATGTGCGGATATCGGCTCGGCGACAGCTGGTACAGGATATGGGCGTGAGCGAAAGTCTCCTTCGTGTCGTGCCGACCCTGCCGGACTGGGTGCCGGCGCAGGAGGACGCGGATGCTGCGGCCGAGTTCGTCTCGGCGATCTGTCCGGGCGCGGGAGAGCTGGTCGCCTGCCGGTACGGCGAGGTCACGTTCATCGACCAGGGCGCCAACTTCGAGGCAGTCGCCTGCCCGGTCTGCAAGGCTCCGCTGGCTGCCGACTGGTGGCGGGAGTGCATGGACGACGCCTATGCCACTCGCTTCGCCACATTGGAGACCGTGACACCGTGCTGCAGCGCCACCGTCTCGCTCAACGACCTGGAGTACCACTGGCCGGCCGCCTTTGCGCGATTCGAACTCCAGGTTCGCAATCCGGGCCGCAGCTGGTTGACGCCCGACGAGGCAGCGCAGGTGTCGGCCGCGCTCGGCATCACGGTTCGCCAGTTGTTCAGTCACTACTGACGGAGCACGGCAGGCAACGCCGCCCGCTCGGCGGCAAGCGGATGCCCCGAGGGAACGCGAAGGGCTTCCTGGGAACATGGAGGGCGTGGCCGGGTTCAGTTACAAGACGTCGTGGCTGCGACTGCGACGCCATCGGCTCCGGCAGCCCGTACGGCACAGCACCGCAGGCGCCACAGGACGCCGCGGCGCTGTCGGCACGCATGGACGAGGTGGACCATGATGCCGCGGTCGCCACGCTGGTCGGCATGACCTCCCGCACACTCGCCTACCGCGCGCCGGGCCGCTACCCCCGTGCAAGGGCCGAAGACCTGTTCCGGACGCTGATCACATTGCTGGGGCACGGCACCCGCTGGTGGACGAACACCGACCTGGGCGCATGGAACCCCGTCACCCGGCACGTCATCGACGCCCTCGTTATCGGCACCGGCGGTGGGGTCATGGTCGCGGTGCTCGCCGCGGACGAGGGCTGAGGCACGATGAGGCCGTCGGGACCGTGCAGTCTTGCGCCGTTCGGTGCCCGACCGGCCTGCATCACCTGCTTCCGGCGAGCCCGGCGTCGTCACCGATCCGGTCCAGGTGTCCGAGGCCCGCTTCCTGGCCGTGCCGATCGAGCGTCCGGTCGCCCGCCGCGACGCCGTCCCGGTCGAAGACCTGGCCAGGGTCACCATGCCGCAACCGCCCGACACCCTGTCGGAATCCCTGCCCGCCGACACGAGCCCCGCACACCACCCCGGCCGATCCGACCGGCCTGTCGGGGGCATTTGCCCGGTCTGCACCCATCCCCCGACGCATCAGCTCGGACCGTGCGGCTCCGCATGCCGGCCCCCGCACAGGGAGTGATCTGACTCACCCATGTCACAGCGATCCATCGCGCGGTGTCTGGTGGCCGAACCCCTGAAACGGAGGAGAGACACCATGGCTGGGAACACCGAGGTGGTCGTGATCGGCGGCGGTTACGCCGGCGTGATGGCGGCCAACCGTCTGATGCAGCGCGACGACGTGACCGTGACCTTGATCAATCCGCGTCCGGCGTTCGTCGCGCGTCTTCGCCTGCACCAACTGGTGGGCGGGTCCCACGACGCGGTCTTCGACTTCCGGGAGGTCCTGGCCGAGCGCGTCCGGCTGGTCGTCGACACCGTGACCCGGATCGACGCGGCCGAGCGCAGCGTGACGCTGACGAAGGGCGGCACGGTCGGCTACGACTACCTGATCTACGCGGTGGGCAGCGGGGACACTGACCGCCGGGTGCCGGGCGCGGCCGAGTATGCCTACCCGATCGCCACCCTGGAGGCGGCGCAGCGGCTGCGGTCGGTCATCGACGCCAAGCCGGCGACGGCCGCGTTGACGGTCGTCGGCGCCGGTCCGACCGGCATCGAGACCGCCGCGGAGCTGGCGGAGCAGGGCCGCCGGGTGACCCTGGTCTGCGGAGGTGTGCTCGGCCCGTACCTGCACCCTCGGGCTCGGCGGACGGCCGCCAAGCGGCTCGCCAAGCTCGGAGTGACCGTGCTCGACGGCCCCGACACGAAGGTCACTGCGGTGACGCGCGACGCCGTGCAGCTCGGTGGCGGCCGCGAGATCCGCAGCGAGGTCACCATCTGGACCGCCGGCTTCGCCGTGCCCGATCTTGCCACGCGCAGCGGGCTGCGCACCGACGCCGTGGGGCGCCTGCTCACGGACGAGACGCTGACCAGCATCGACGACGAGCGCATCGTCGCGGCCGGGGATTCCACGGCACCGTCGGACCTGCCGTTCCGGATGAGCGCCTACGCCGCGAGTTGCCTGGGCGCACACGCCGCCGACACGGTGCTCAACCGGATCGCGGGTGAGCAGCCCGCGCCCGTCAGTGTGCTCTTCACCGCCATGTGCATCAGCCTGGGTCGGGACGTCGGCATCTACCAGCTCGCCCGCAAGGACGACACCGCGGTGAGGCTGTACTTCAGCGGCCGCCCGGGCGCGAGGCTCAAGGAAATCTCCTGCAATTTCAGCGTGAAACACCTGGTGAACGAGGCGCGCAAGCCCGGTTCACACAAGTGGCTCAAGAACAACAAGCGGCAGGAACTGCTGCAGGCCCAACCGGGGCGGGCCTCGGTCCAGCTGAACGGGCCGGCCTAACACGGGCATGCTCCCGGCCGACCGTCAAGGTAACTGAATCGCCTGTCGTGCGGGGGCGCGTGGTGCGCGGCGCCGCCGCACGACATGCGGTCGTGGCTCGACGGCTCCCGGTGACGCCGGGCCGGACGCGAAGGAGAGGCGTCAGAACATGAGCGAACAGGCCACTGACGGGGCGACCGAGGCTTTCCTCGCGCACCGCAACCTGCTCTTCACCGTCGCCTACGAGATGCTCGGCTCGGCGGCCGACGCCGAAGACGTCCTGCAGGAAACCTGGCTGCGGTGGATCAAGGTCAATGTGCGGCACGTACGCGACCAGCGCGCGTACCTCGTCCGGATCACCACCCGGCAGTCACTCAACCGGTTACGCACCCTGCGACGGCGCAAGGAGGCGTACATCGGTCCCTGGCTGCCCGAGCCGCTGCTCACCACGCCGGACGTGGCCGAGGACGTCGAACTCGCCGAGAGCATGTCGATGGCGCTCATGCTGGTGCTGGAGACCCTGTCGCCGACCGAGCGCGCCGTTTTCGTACTGCGCGAGGCATTCGGGACCAGCTACGACGACATCGCCGCCGCCATCGGCAAGAGCCCGGCCGCCGTCCGCCATATCGCCCACCGCGCCCGCCGGCACGTCGACGCCCGCCGCCCTCGCCAGACGGTCTCACCGGGCCAGGTCCGAGCGGCTGTGGAGTCGCTGCGGTACGCGCTCGAAACCGACGGCGGTGGTGTCAAGCACGCTGCGCTCCGTCCGGTCACCGGCGCCGACAAGGTGGTCCGCATGCTCCTCGATCCGGGTCATGGACGCGCGCATCACCGGCCTCTACTACGTCCGCAACCCGGAGAAGCTGACCCGCATCGCATCCGAAACCCCGCTCACACTGCGATAACACCGGCTGCGGGCCGGCCACCTGATATCAGGTCGCGCTCCGCGACCCCGATCGAGGACGGCCCGGTCTGGCCCGCCACCCCGCCACACCGCCCGGGTCCGCGCCTTCGTCGACGCAGTCCTCAGACGCGCGACCCGGCACCGCACGACCGCGCCGCGTAGACCCGGCAGCCGCAACCGACCCGCTGGATCAGGCGGCGCGGCCGGACGGTCCGCTCCGCCAACCCGGCCTGGCCACGACCTACGAGGCGCTACGCGCGTACGCCGGCGCGAACGGGTAACAATGCCGCCAAGTGCTCGTCCCGGACCGGTCACATCGGAACGGCACGCTCCCTCCCGACCGGAGTGCCAGGTGGGAGGATGCGCCGATGCCGCTGACCTTCCCGTCGCACCCGGGTGTGGTGCTCCCGCTCAAGCTCTGGCGACCCCGCTGGTTCGACGGTGTCGCACTGACGACCGGGGCGGTCGCACCCGACGTCAGGTACGCGTTCCTCGGGGTCGGGCCGGAGTGGCAGAGCCACACCCTCACCGCGCTGGTGTGGTGGTGTCTGCCAGTGGCGCTGCTCGGCGCGTGGCTCGTCCGCGCCACCGTCGCGACCCTCGCCGCCCACCTACCCCACCTCGGTCCGTTCGCGCTGCGCGACTACGGGGTGCTCGCCACCGTGCGCCACCCGTGGCGGATCACCGCCGGATCTGCGCTGCTCGGCGCGGTCAGTCACATCGGCTGGGACCACCTCACCCACACGGTGGGGTGGCTGCGCGTCGTGTTCGGCATCGACTGGGACGCGGTCAGCGAGGTCGCCTGGTGGACGGTGTCCGACATCCCCAGCAGCCTCGTCGGTGCGCTGATCACGCTCGGCGTCGCCGTCGTGGTCGGGCGCCGCCGGCTGCTTCGCGCCTGGCACGGCACCCCACCGCCGGTCCGCACCCGCTTCTTGGCGTTCTGGTCCGTCGCGGGCGCCGTCGCCACCATCGGGTACGCCCTGATCCCGCTGCTGCCGGCCGACGAACTGCCATGGGCGACTGTCGTACGGGTGCTGTGCGTCACGGCTGCGGCGCTGCTCGTCGCCGCCGCGACGGTGCGGACAGTGAACGCCAGGACCGCCCCCGCTCAGACACCCGCGGCACGTCGGAGCTAGCCACCGCGGGGGTCGCCGGACGAGCCCTCACCGGCGACGCGGCGTGATCAGCCCCGCCTCGTACGCCCACACGACGAGTTGGGCGCGATCGCGGCAGTGCAGCTTCGTCATCGCCCGGTTGACGTGTGTCTTGGCGGTCAACGGACTGATCACCATGCGCACGGCGATCTCGTCGTTGCTCAGCCCTCGGGCGACGAGTTCGACGATCTCCTGCTCGCGGGCGGTCAGCACGTCGCGTCCGGCAGCCGGGTCGGCCGGCGGCGGGCCGGCGACGAACTCGCTGATGAGCGTACGCGTGACCGTCGGGGCGAGCAGCGCGTCGCCGCGAGCCACGACGGCGACGGCCTGCAGCAGGTCGGCGGGATCGGCGTCCTTCAGGAGGAAGCCGCTGGCGCCCGCGCGGAGTGCGGCGAAGACGTAGGAGTCGAGCCCGTAGTTGGTGAGGATGAGGACGCGGACCGCGGCGAGGTCGGGATCGGCGGCGATCAGCCGGGTGGCTTCGATGCCGTCGAGTCCCGGCATCTGCACGTCCATCAGCACGACGTCCGGCCGCAGGCGTCGCGACAGCTCGACGGCCGAAGCGCCGTCGGCGGCCTCGCCGACGACCTCCAGGTCGTCCTCGGCGTCGAGCAATGCCCGGAAACCGGCCCGCATCAGTGCCTGGTCGTCAACGAGCAGGACCCGGATCATGCCGGCTCTTCCCTCCGGTCGGAGCCGCCACGATCCGTGGCGGACTGGGCTGGTGGGTTCGAGCGCTCGGTCACGCTGGGCCGTCCAGCGGGAACGTGGCCCGTACCGCGAACCCACCGTCGTCGCGGGCGGCGGCCCGCAGCGTGCCGCCCAGTCCGGTGACCCGCTCCCGCATCCCGCGCAGGCCCACACCCGGTGTCACCGGCCGGACCGGCGAGGCTTGGCCGTCGTCGGTCACGGAGACGGTCAGCTGCGCCGGGGCGTACTCGACGTGGATCTGCGCGGCGGCGCCGCCGCCGGCGTGGCGGGCCACGTTGGTCAGGGCCTCCTGGACGACGCGATACCCGGCCTGGTCGACCTCGGCGGGCAGGTCCCGGGCCTGACCGGTGACGGTCACCTGCACCGGTACGCCGGCGGCCCGGGTCCGCTCGGCGAGTTCGCCCACCCGGGCCAGCCCGAGGCGGTCGGCGTCGGAGGGTGAGCGCAGGACGTCCAGCGTCGCCCGCAGTTCCCGCATCGCGGCGCCGCTGGCCTCCTGGATCGCCAGCAGCGCGGCCGACGGCTCCTCGCCGTGCTTGCGGGCCAGGTGCACGGCGATACCGGCCTGCACCTTGATCACGGAGATGCTGTGGGTCAGCGAGTCGTGCAGATCCCGGGCGATGCGCAGGCGCTCCTCCCCGGCACGGCGCAACGCCACCTCCTCGCGGGTGCGTTCGGCCTCGATCGCCCGCTGCTCGACCTGTTCCAGGTACGCCCGGCGCTGCCCGGAGACGAGCCCGGCGACGTTGGCCGCCACGAACCAGCCCAGCAGCAGGGCGGTCCGCTCCGCGATCAGCTGGCCGGGCCGGCCGGCGGGCGCGACCGCGATGTCGCGGGCCAGGAAGCCGCCGAGGAAGACGAGGCTGGCCAGGGCGGTGGCCGACCGGTGCCCCCGCCAGGCGGCGACGTAGACCGCGCCGAGGACGGGGAACGCGGCGGACACCCCGGGGTGTACCCGGATGTGGAGGGCCAGCATGGCGGCGGTCACCACCACCAACGCCACCACCGGGTACCGCCGGCACACCGCCAGGGCCGCCGCCATGACCAGGACCAGGGCCACATCGATCGCCCGCACCGTCGCGGCGTCCGGCGCGACCACGGCGTTGCCGAGCAGGAAGACGCCGAGGACGAGACCGCTGAGGGCGTACGGGAGATCGCGGCGCATGGTCGAACTCTAGAGCGGCGGTCGTCAGGGAGCATCCACCGCTTGCGGTAGCTGCGGCGTACCGCGGACGCGGTACCGGTGGCCGGGCAAGTGCCTGCGGTGGCACGACGCTTTCCCGGCCCGGCCGGACAAGCATCGACTCCATGACATACCGCTTCTTCACCCCCACGAAGGCGGTGGCTGCGACCGGTCTCACCGCGGAGGTCTACCGGCAGCTGCGCGACGAGTTCATCGGGCCGGTGCCCACCTTCCAGGCACTCTCGGCCGTGCCGGAGGTGATGGCCGCGACCTGGGCGCTGATGCGCGAGGCGCTGCTCGCCGGGGACGCGTCCCGGGTCGACCGGGAGGTCGTCGCGTCGACGGTGTCCCGGGCCAACCGCTGCCGGTTCTGCGTCGACGCCCACGTGATGCTGCTGCACGCGCTCGGCGAGCGCGAGCTGGCCGAGGTCATCGCCCGGGGCGAGACGCCACCGGAGCCGCGGCACGCCGAGCTCGTCGCCTGGGCCACGGCCAGCCGCAGCCCTCGGGCCGCCGGCTGGACCAGCCCGTACCGTCCTGAGGTCACCGGCACCCTGCTGGCCTTCCACTTCATCAACCGGGTCGTCTCGGCGCTGCTCGACGCTGACCTGCTCCCCGGCGGCCTGCAGCGCTCCCCGCTGGTGCGGTCGGTCGGAGGCCGGCTCTACGCCAAGGCGGCCCGGGAGCAGAAGGAGCCCGGCCGCAGCCTCCCGCTCCTCGACGCCGGTACGACGGCGCCACCGGGTTGGGCCGGGAACAGCCCGGTCGGCGTGGCGTACGCGGCGCTGAGGAACGCCGCCGCGCAAGGCGGAGACCTCCTGGGCGACGTGGGACGCCAGACCGTCACGGCCACCGTCCGCTGGGAGGACGGACGGCACCCGGCCCGGCCCGCGGACTGGGCTGTCGACCTGGTCCGGGACGTGCCGGGCGCGGACCGGGTGGGGACACGCATCGCGCTGCTGGCGGCGTTCGCGCCCAGCGCGGTCACCGTCGGCGACGTCGCCCTGTGGCGGCTGTCCCATCCGGCCGACGCCGACCTCGTGCGGCTGGTCGCGTACGGGGCGATCACGGCCACCGATCACGTCGCCCGGGCCCTGTCCCCGGCTCAGCTCTAGGAGGTCACCGTGCGCAAGGCTCTCGTCATCGTCACCACTGTGCTGCTCGTCGCGTTCGTCCTGCAGTTCGTCTTCGCCGCCGTGGGCGCCTTCACCAGACCTGCGGGCGAGGACGCGTATGCGCTGCACAGCGTCACCGGGATGGCGGTCATCCCCGTTCTCACCCTGCTCACCGCCCTGTTCGCCGTGCTGGCGAAGGCGCCGGGCCGGCTCGTCGGGCTGGCGGTCCTGCCGCTCGGCCTCGTCATCCTGCAGGCGCTCATCGCCATGCTCGCGAACGCGTCCACCGACGCCTCGGGGACCAGTACCGGATTCGGCCTGACCATCGGAGGGCTGCACGCGCTCAACGGGATCATCGCGGTGCACGTGGTGGTCGCCGTTCACCAGGCAGCGCGAAAGCTTTCCCGCCCGGCACCGGCCGACGCCACCGCCCCGGTGACCGTCCGGGAAGGGGAGCCGGCATGACCATCGGCTCGCTGCTCGCGGCGGACCTCGTGATCGCGGTCCTCGCGGCCGCCGGATGGCTGGGCGGCGGCGCCGCCTCGGCCGCCCGGCGCCGTCCGCTCGCGCTGGGGCTGGCCGCCTTCGCGCTGCTCGCCACGTTGGCCCGCGCGGTCACGATCACCGCGCTCGCCCGCGCCGGCTGGTGGTTCGCGGCGGAGAAGATCCTCATCGCCGCCCCACTGTCGCTCGCGGCGGTGGTCGTCGCCGGGCCGCGGCTGCTGCGGGCCGCGGCCGACATCCGGTCCGTCGCGCTCCCGCTCCTCTTCGCCGGGTACGCCGTCATGGGCGGCCTGCTCGTGACGGTCCTGCACGGCTATCCGGCGTCGGTGGGCGCGGGGCTGCTCGCGGTCGCCGGGGTGCTCGCGGCGACCGCGGTCTCGTGGCGCGTCCTCGGCGCGCGCCCGTCCCGGACGGTGTCCCGGGCGGCCGTCGTGGTGGCGGTCGCGGCGCTGGTGACCGGAACCGGGCTGGCCGCCGCCCCGAGCGCCGCTCCCGCCGTACCCCATCAGCACGACCATCAGGAGGCGCGGACCGTGGGGGAACCGACCAGGCGGTTCACCCTGACGGCCGGGACCGCCACCGTGAGCGTGGGCGGCCGCGACGTCGCGGCGTGGGCGTTCAACGGGCAGGTTCCCGGGCCGGAGCTGACCGCCACCGTCGGCGACGTGCTGGAGGTGACGCTGCGCAACCGGGACATCGCGCGGGGCGTCACGCTGCACTGGCACGGTTACGACGTGCCGAACAGCCAGGACGGGGTGCCCGGCGTGACCCAGGCGGCGGTGCTGCCCGGACAGGAGTTCGTCTACCGGTTCCGCGCCGACCAGGCCGGGACGTACTGGTACCACACGCATGCGGTGTCCGACGTGGGCGTGCGCAAGGGGCTCTACGGCGTCCTGGTGGTGCGCCCGGCGCCGGTGACCGGCGTCGACGTCGCGGTGCCGGTGCACACGCTGGCGGGCCTTCCGCTGCCCGCACCGGGAGCGGAGCCGGTCGAGGCGGGGACGCCCGTGCGGCTGCGGCTGATCAACACCGACAGCACGACGCACCGGTACGCCCTGGCCGGGGCCCCGTTCCGGGTCGCCGCGATCGACGGATCCGACCTGCAGGGCCCGGCCTCGCTGGTGGACACCGCCGTACTGATCCCGGCCGGGGGACGCTACGACCTGGTGTTCACCGCGCCCGCGACGCCGGTGGCGCTGTTCGTCGACGGACGGGCGGTCTACTCGACCGGACCGGTGTCGGCGGCGACCGGCGCGTGGCCGGTGCTGGACCCGCTCAGCTACGGCGTCGGTTCCGCGGCGCCGTGGTCGAGGTTCGACAGGGAGTTCACCCTCGTCCTCGACCGCGGCCTCGACCTGCACGGACTGCTTCCGCGGTACGCCCACACCGTCAACGGCGCGGCCGATCCGGACATCCCGCCTCAGGTCGTACGCCTCGACGACGCCGTCAAGTTCACGATCGTGAACCGATCACTGGTGGCACACCCGTGGCATCTGCACGGGCATCACGTCCTGGTGTTGTCCCGCAACGGAAAGCCGGTCACCGGGAGCCCGCTGTGGCTGGACTCGTTCGACGTCCGCCCCGGCGACGTCTGGGAGGTGGCGTTCCGGGCCGACAACCCCGGGATGTGGGCCAACCACTGCCACAACCTGGCGCACGCCGACGCCGGGATGACGCTGCACCTGATGTACTCGTGATCCGCCGTGGTGAAGCCGGGCGCCCGCTTCACCCTTCCTGAGGCATCGGCTCGACCCGGAACCCGCCCCTGCCGTCGAACCGGACTTCGTACAGCCGGTCGAATCCGTCGACCAGCCGAGGGCGTCGCAGCCGCTTGAGCGTGTCATACAGCCCGACGTCCGGCACCCGGGCCCGATCCTCACGCGCGGCGTTGCGGGCGAGCGCCGCAGGCAGATCGGGCGGGAACCAGTACCCGACCGCTACCGCGCCGTGGGCGCGGGCAGCCTCGATCAGCGGTTGCCACTCCTGGGGTGAGGGATTGGTGTTGTCCACCACGACGCTGTGCCTCGCTACCAGTGCCTCGGTGACCAGGCGCATCTGACGGCGCTGACGGTGACGGGCGTTCGGGAACGCGTCCTTGCTGACCACCACGTGACTGTCGGCCAGCCGGCGGCGGCAGAACGTCGTCTTGCCCGACGCCTGCAGACCGATCAGGATCGCCAGTTCCAGCGCACCAACCACAGACCGCCTCCGGCACCCGGCACACTCAGCCACCGAGAAGATCTAACCCTGAACCGGTGAGCAGACCGGGCAGACACGGTTGCGCGCAGCCCACCCTGCGCCGGTCCACCCGACCGGGCGCCCTCGGTGTGGCGGCCTCACCAGGCGGGCAAAGGCCCGCACCTCAGGCCAGCGTTGCGATCCACATCTAAGTGAGGATCCGGATCTCTGGGAACCTGGGGCGTGTAACAGAGCACCGCCGGCCACCGCCTATTGCTCTCGGAGGTCGGTGCGCGGCCTCCACGACCGGGCGGGACCACCGGCCCGCCCCCGTGGCCTCGCCCGGTCCCACGTCCGAACAGCGCACCATGACGCCGTTGGAGGGCACCGCATCATGGCTAAGCCGCCAACCCGGACCCCGCCACAGCTGTGGCCAGACCGCGGCCACCGAGTGGCCGTACCTCCCGCGTGGAACCAGCCGACCCAGCCACTTCGCCGGCTGCCACAGCGCTCCCGCGAGTGGTCGACGTACGGCATGTTCGGGGGAATCATGCTCCTGGTCGGCTGCTTCGCCATCCTGGTGACGGTCCTGGCCCGATAGCGAGAGCGGCCACGGCGGTCTACGGGTCGCCGCGGCTACCCGTATCCCCAGGGCGATGAGCACGGTGCCGCTGACCGCCTCCAGCCGACGGCGGATCGCTGGTCGGCGGAACCACGCGCCCGCCCGCCCGACCAGAGCCGCCAGACCGAGGTACACGACGATCTCGACGGCTACCTGAAGCAGTGCGAGGATGGCGGTGGTCGCGAACAGTGGCCGGTCGGCCGGCACGAACTGGGGGTAGAACGCGATCATGAACACGGCGGCCTTCGGGTTGGCGAGCATCACCAACGCGCCCTCGCCGAATGCCCTCCACCAGCCCCGCTTCGGGTCGGACAGCGGGCCCTCGGTCGCCGCCTGGACCGACCCCGGCTTCCGGCCTCGCCAGGCGGCTCGCCAGGCCTTGATTCCCAGATAGATCAGGAATCCGGCGCCGATCACCCGGAGGACGACGAAGGCTGCTTCCGAAGCGGCAACCATGGCGGCCAGCCCCGCGGCGGCGAACAACGCCCAGAGGTAGAGCCCGGCCTCCAGGCCCAGTACGGTCGGCACCGCTCCGCCGAATCCGCGCAGCGCGGCCCGACGCATGATCAGCGCCATCGCGGGACCTGGAGATGCCGAGATCAGCACAACGGCAACAACGAAGGCGGGTAGCGACGCGACGAGATCCATCAGTGGATGATCCCGGCTGACGCCGTCCCGCTCAATCCCTTACCCGAGCCGACCGACCAACGCTGACCTGTTCCATGGCCGGCCGGGGGCACCGGACCTCGGCTACCCCGGACGAACCGAGGTGTTGCCGGCGGGACATCGGCGGGCGGTCGGCCCTGTTGGTCCGTCGGCGGCTGTCGGCGTCGATCACCTAGACCACGCCGGACAGGTACTCGCTGCGCCGCTGCGGTTCAAACTTCTCGATCGCGTATCGCAGCATCACCCGCGGCATGACCCGGTAACGTCGGGCCAGAAACTCCTCCTCTGCCGCTCTGTCCCGGTTGCCCACCTCGCGCAGCATCCAGCCCACCGCCTTGTGGACGAGGTCGTGGGGGTCGCGCAGGAGCCGTTCGCTGAGCCGGAAGGTCCAGTGGAAGTCGCCGGCTCTGATGAAGGCGAACGTTGCCATGACGGCGATCCGCCGATCCCACACCACGCTCGACCCGGCCAGCCGATCCAGTACGCTCCGGTCCTTGTCGAGCAGCCAGGGGCCGACGATGTACGGCGCGGACGAGTCCACCAGGTCCCAGTTGTTGATGCGGTCGGTGTTGGCCAGGATCACACTGAAGATCCGGCCCCGCTCCTCCTCGTCTCCCTCGGTGAACTTTCGCACCAGGATGAAGAGCGACGTCAGCCGTTCCTCGTGCACGCCGCTCTTCAGCAGCATCACCGTTTCGGCCAGCGAGAGGTCGCGCCAGTACCGGCCGGCCACGCTGCGCTGTTCCGGCACGGAGACGCCGATGGCGTGGTCGCCCTCGCCGTACCCGCCGGGAGTCATCTGCAGGAACCGGCTCACTGTCGCCGCCCGTCGCGGATCAGCGAGGCTGGCGAGTTCCTGACGGACGTCCGCCCTCGTGGCCATGACCGTGCAACCTACCGGCCTCTCCGGCGTCGGTGGGGAGCTGTGGATGTAACGCCACTCCATGGACGAGCGCCTATCAGTTGTGGAAGCCGGGTGCGCGGCTTCCACGACGGGACGGGCCGCGAGCCGACCCCGGAGACCCGCCCGGTCCCACCTGCGAACAGCGCGCGTCTGCCGTCGGAGGGTCCCATGGCCGTCGAATCGACATCCGACACTCCGCCACTGCGTCCAACCGTCGCGGCATCTGCGGCTCGGCGTCCGCCCGCGGCCGCTTCGCTAGCGGCAATCAAGGCTGTGAGCTTGGCATTCATCAGCCACGCATCGATCGGTTTGCATCTTGCAAGTTGATTGATGCATGGCGATACTGACGGCAGCGTGTGCCAGGGGGACGACATCGGCCGACCCAGCGATGCGTCCTCCACCGGCGACTCACGGGGCCACCACCCATCTGGTCCACCACTCCCTAGGAGGAGACAGTGAGGATCAAGCGGAATCCCTCCCGCAATCCCATCGCCCGATCCGCCCAACTGCTGGCCGTAGCCGTCGGTGTGCTGGCTACCGCCGCCTTCACCCAGCCGACCGCCGCGTCGGCATCCCCGCAGGACTACAGCGCCCGCCAGCTCGCCGAGGTGAGTGACGCGGTTGATCGTTCGGGCGTCGAGGGCATCGCCTGGCACGTGGACGGGGCGTCCGGCCGGGTGGTCGTGACCGCCGACAGCACCGTCACCCGCGCCGAGATCGCGAAGATCAGGCAGAGCGCCGGCGACAAGGCCGGTGCGGTCCGGGTCGAGCGCGCCGCCGGAGTCTTCAAGCCGCTGCTGGCCGCCGGCGACGCCATCTACGGCGGTGGCTACCGCTGCTCGCTCGGCTTCAACGTGGTCAGCGGCAGCACCTACTACTTCCTGACCGCCGGGCACTGCGGGAACGTGGCCGACACCTGGTACACCAACTCGAGCCACACCACGCTCATCGGGGCGACCGTCGGCTCCAGCTACCCGGGCAACGACTACGCGCTGGTCCGGTATGACAATGCCTCGCTGAGCCACCCGGGCGGGTTCGCCGTCGCGGACGCGTACGTCGGGGAGTCGGTCAAGCGGACCGGGTCGACCACGGGCACCCACAGCGGAACCGTCACCGCGCTCAACGTCTCGGTCCGCTACGTCGGCCAGGGTGGCGGCAGGTTGAGCGGCATGATCCAGACCAACGTGTGCGCCGAGCCGGGCGACTCCGGCGGTGCGCTCTACGACGGCTCCAAGGCGCTCGGCATCACCTCCGGCGGCAGCGGCGACTGCCGATCCGGTGGCACCACCTTCTACCAGCCGGTACGCGAGGCGGTCAACGCGTACGGCGTGACCGTCTACTGATCCACCAGCGGGCAACGGGCTCCCGGCCACGGCCGGGAGCCCGTTGCCGTGGGCACTCCGTCGGTCGGCGCAGTGACCGGAACCCGACGGACGAAGAATCAGGGGGTGGGCCGAGCCGTTGGGCGATCGCCAGCAGCGGGCCTGCCGAAAGTTGGCCCTCCAATCAGGACATTGAGGGCGAACTTTCCCTCGAAAATTGAAAAGTTTCTTCCGATCGATGGAAAGTGCTAGTGTCGGCGATCGATCTTTCGCGTTGCGAGATCGTACTGACCGGTCGTCGGGGAGAGGGGGCACGGCTTCTTCCCGACCGGGAGACCTTCCATCAGGAGGAACCATGACCGCACCGAACCGACGGCGACGCCGCCGTGCCCCCGTGCTCGCAGCCGCAGGTGCCGCTCTGGCGACCCTGCTCGCCGCGGTCCCCACCCCGGCGACGGCCGCACCCGTCGCCGCCGACGTCCCGCCCCAGGAACCCGGCGTCACCCTGCGCACGTACGACATGGGCGCCCCGCTGTCGGCACTGTGCACCCTCAAGCCCGCGCAGACCCCGAACGTCGACAAGCTCATGCCGCGGATCGACTGGACCACCACGGACGAGTTCGGCCTCTCCGACCGCTTCATCAGCCACGTGATCGCCAACCTCACCGTGCCCACCGACGGCGCCTACACCTTCCGGCTGACCAGCGACGACGGGTCGCGCCTCACGATCGGCGACCGGCTCGTCGTCGACCACGACGGTCTGCACGGCGAGACCTCGAAGGACGGTTCGGTCACGCTGAGCGCCGGCCTGCACCCGATCTTCGTCGAGTTCTTCGAGAACGGCGGCGGCCAGGTGCTGCGGCTCGAGTGGCGCCGTCCCGGCGCCGACAACTTCGAGCTGGTGCCGACCTCCGCGCTGAGCACCGACGCCGGCGTCGTGCGGGTCACCGCCCCGGGGTGGAAGTACTGCGAAGGTGCCACCGACTCGGCCGGCGACGGCCTGCCTCTCGACCGGGTGCACCCGGGCTACACCCTCACCGACCTGCGCCCCGAGGGGTTCCAGCCACAGGTCACCGGGATGGCCTTCCGGCCCGACGGGGACCTGGTCCTGTCCACCTGGGGCGGCACCGACAACGCCACCGGGGAGATCTACGTGGTCGAGGGCGCGACCGGGACGACCGGCCCCGAGCGGGTGACCTACCGCAGGTTCGCGGAGGGGCTGCGCGAGCCCCAGGGGGTCGCGGTCGTCGACGGCACCGTCTACGTCAGCCAGAAGCACGAGCTGACGGCCCTGCGCGACACCGACGGCGACGGTGTCGCGGACGACCGCCGGACGGTCGCGACCTGGCCGTGGGGCCGCAACTTCCACGAGTTCGCGTTCGGTCTGCTCTACCGGGACGGGTACTTCTATCTCAACCTCTCCGTGGCCATCAACTACGGTGGCGCCACCACGGTGCCCCAGCCCGCCCCGAACCGCGGCACCTCGATCAAGGTGAACGCCAGGACCGGCGAGATCACGTACGTCGCCGGCGGGCTGCGCACCCCCAACGGGATCGGGTGGGGGCCGCGGGGCGAGGTCCTCGTCACCGACAACCAGGGTGGCTGGCTGCCCGCGTCCAAGCTGGTCGAGATCCGGCAAGGCGCCTTCTACAACCACTACACGACGCCGTCGGGCCCGTTCGACGACAAGCCGGTGACGCGTCCCATCGTCTGGCTACCGCAGAACGAGATCGCCAACTCACCGTCCACCCCGGTGCTGCTGAAGCAGGGGCCGTACGCGGGGCAGCTGGTCGTCGGCGACGTGACCTACGGCGGCCTGCAGCGCGTCTTCCTCGAAGAGGTCGAGGGGCAGTACCAGGGCGCGGTGTTCCGGCACACGCAGGGCCTGGAGGCCGGCATCAACGAGGTGACCCTCGGCCCCGACGGCGCGCTCTACGTGGGCGGCCTCGGCGCCGGCGGCAACTGGGGCCAGGAGGGCAAGCTCACCTTCGGCCTGCAGAAGCTGACACCCAACGGCACCTCGGTCTTCGAGGTCAAGCGGATGCGCGCGTCGCGCGTCGGGTTCGAGCTGGAGTACACCGAGCCGCTGTCGGCCGAGACCGCGCAGAAGCTCGCCGACGCGTACCAGGTGACGCAGTGGCGCTACGGTGCGACGAGCCAGTACGGCGGTCCCAAGCTCGAACTGGAGACGCTCGAGGTGGCCAAGGCCGAGCTGTCGGCCGACGGCCGCACCGTGAAGCTCAGGATCCCGGGGCTGAAGGAGAACCGCGTGGTGCACGTACGCTCCCCGCGCCCGTTCACCTCCTCCGACGGGGAGGAGCTGTGGAACACTGAGGCCTGGTACACGCTCAACGAGATCCCGGGTCGCGTGGTGCAGCCGCAGACGTTCTTCGAGGCCGAGGAGGGCCGTACGGTCGGCGTCGGCATGGCCACCGACCACGCCGCCTACTCCGGCGCCGGCTTCGCCGCCGGGTTCGCCCAGGACGGCTCGTCGACGCGGATCTCCGTCGACGTCCCGGAGAGCGGGACGTACGACCTGGCGATGCGCTACAGCAACGGCCCGAACCCCTACTCGGGTCAGAAGCAGCTGAGCCTGTACGTCAACGGTGAACGGGTCGCGCAGACGGTCTTCCCCTCCACGGTGACCTGGAAGGAGTGGGGCACCGTCACCACCACGGTGCGCCTGGGTGAGGGCCGCAACCTGGTCGAGTACCGCAAGGAGGCAGCGGACTCCGGGCACGTGAACCTCGACGTGCTGGCCGTCCGGCCGCACGGGCAGCGCATCACGCTGTTCGACGGGGGTGAACTCACCGAGTGGCAGCACACCGACGGGCGCGAGCCCTCGTGGACCGTCGCCGACGGCGCCATGACGGTGCGCAACGGAGACCTCCGCACGGTGCAGGCCTTCGGCGACTTCCGCCTGCACGTCGAGTTCAACCTGCCGCTCTACCCGCCGGACGTGACCGGCCAGGCGCGCGCCAACAGCGGCGTGTACCTGCAGGACCGCTACGAGATCCAGGTGCTCGACTCGTTCGGCATCGACCCGCCGAAGACAAACGACGCCGCGGCCATCTACACCCAGAAGGCCCCCGACGTGAACGCGGCGCTGCCGCCCGAGACCTGGCAGACGTACGACATCGTCTACCGGCAGGCCCGCTACGACGCGGCCGGCAACAAGGTCGAGAACCCGCGCGTCACCGTGGTGTGGAACGGCGTCACGGTGCACGACGACGTCGAGATCCTCGGCCCGACCGGCGGCAGCCGCCCCGAGGGGCCGGCGACGGGCGCCATCCGGCTGCAGGACCACGGCAACCCCGTCCAGTACCGCGACATCTGGATCGAGCCGCTCGACCTGTAGTTCCGGCCTCGGAACGCGGACGGCCGGGACCGGTTCGCCGGCCCGGCCGTCCGTGCGGCGACGGACACCGAATCAGTCATCCGCGGAGGTCGACAGCGGACCAGGGCCGCACCCGCACCGCCACCCGGGCCCGCCGGCGCCAGATCCAGACCTGGCGCCGGCGGGCCGTCGGGGCTCAGGCGCCCCCGGCAAGGTCGCGCCGGCGGAACACGGCCACGGCCGCCTGGGCGACCGCCGCGGCGAGCACGGTCAGCACCACGACCGCGACCACACTGATGTCAACCAGGGGGTACTCCCCGATGTGCTCGAACGGTGACAGCCGTACCGCGCTGTCGGGGATGTCGAGGATCGGGGCGAAGAATCCGACGATCAGCCCGTAGGCGAGCACCACCCAGATCACCGGCAGCGCCCGCGGCGCCGCCGCGTACAGCAGGGTGGCGGCGGCGAGGACGAGCCAGACCGCCGGGGTGTGGGCGACGTGGCCGAGCACCAGTTGGCCGACCAGGCCTCCGTCACCGGTGCTCACCGCCGCCCCGACGCCCATGCCGACACCGGCGACGAGCAGCAGCCACGGTACGCCCAGAGCCGCCACGACGACGTGGCTGCCGACCCAGGCCGGCCGGCTCACGGCTGTGGCGAGGACCGGCTCGGCCCGCCCTTCGGCTTCCTCGGCGCGTAGCGTCTGCACGGCAAGCACGGCATAGACCCCGACGGCGAGCGCCATCGTCAGGCCCATCACGCCGAGGAAGCCGGCCAGCAGGTTCTCCGAACCGCCCATGACCGCGATCAGGTCTTCGGGTGCGTCGGCGAAACCGTCGAGCAGTGGCTGGGTGAACGAGCCGTAGGCGAGGCCGGCGACGAGCAGCGCCGCGCTCCAACCGATCAGACTGGCCCGGTGCAGCCGGAAGGCGAGGGCGAGCGGGCTGGCCAGCCAGGCGGCGGCCCGGGGCGGTCCCGGACGGGGTGGCACCAGACCCGCGCCGAAGTCCCGGCGTGCCGACAGGGCGTAGCCCGACGCGGCGGCGGCCGCCGTGAACGCCAGCGAGATCGCCAGTGGCCACCAGCGGTCGTGGACGTACGGTGCGGTCTGCTGGGACCAGCCGATCGGTGACAGCCAGGACAGCCAGGACGGGCCGCTGCCCTGCACCGCCGCCATGTCGCCGAGTGCGCGCAGCACGAACGCGGCCCCGAGTACGGCGCCGGCGGCGCCGGACGCGGCCCGCGGGTACTCCGACAGCTGAACGGTGACCGTGGCGATGCCGGCGAAGGCCAGCGCCACCGCGCCGACGGACGCGCCGAACAGCAGCGACCCGCCCGGGTCGTACCCACGGCTGATCATCATCCCGCCGATCAGCAGCGCGACCAGGACCGCCATCGCGGCAGCGAGCGTCAGCGCGGCGGTGAGCTGGGCGTGCCGGCCGACCACGTTCGCGCGAATCAGCTCGGCCCGGCCGGAGCGCTCCTCGGCGCGGGTGTGCCGCACGACGGTGAGCAGTCCCATCAGGCCGGCCCCGATCGCCACATAGAGGCCGTACTGGCCGGCGAGGAAGCGTTCGATGGTCAGGTCGTCGAAGCCGAAGCCCGGTCCGCCGAACAGCGCGCCAGCCGGGCTGCCCGAGAACGCGGTCAGCCCCTCCAGGTCCTCCGGGCTCTTGACCAGGGTCTCCAGCGCCGTGGCGAAGTACGTCATCAGCAGCGTCAGACCGAAGATCCACGCGGGAAAGCGGATCCGGTCGCGGCGCAGCATGAACCGGAGGAGCCTGCCGGTTCCGGTGACCGCGCTCCGCCGGGCGACGACGGCGTGCGCCGGGCGGTCGAGCGTCGCCGTGGCCATCACGCCACCTCCGCGGCACCGTCGTGGACGAGCTGGTCGCCGTAGTGGCGCAGCAGCAGCTGCTCCAGGGTCGGCGGCCGGACGGTCAGCCCCTGCACGCCGAGGTCGCCCAGCTGGCGCACCACGGCGGCGAGGTGGTCGCCGTCGACCTCGAAGCGGACGTGGCCGTCCTCGGAGCGCAGCCCGTGCACGCCGGCGAGGCCGGCGAGCGTGTCGGCCGGGCGGTCGGTGATCGCGTCGACCGAGGTACGGGTCAGGTGGCGCAGGTCGGTCAGTGAGCCGGTCTCGACGATCTTCCCCTGCCGGATGATCGAGATCTGGTCGGCGAGCACCTCGACCTGGGCGAGGATGTGGCTGGAGAGCAGGACCGTCCGGCCGGCGGCCTTGGCCTCGCGGATGCACTCCTGGAACACCGCCTCCATCAGCGGGTCCAGCCCGGCGGTGGGCTCGTCGAGCAGGAGCAGCTCGACGTCGCTGGCCAGCGCCGCGATCAGGGCGACCTTCTGTCGGTTGCCCTTGGAGTAGGTACGCCCCTTCTTGCTCGGGTCGAGGTCGAAGCGCTGGCACAGCTCGTCGCGGCGAACCGCGTCGGTGCCGCCCCGCAGGCGGGAGAACAGGTCGATCGCCTCGCCACCGGTGAGGTTGGGCCACAGCTCCACGTCGCCGGGGACGTAGGCGAGCCGGCGGTGCAGCTGCACCGCGTCGGCCCACGGGTCGCCGCCGAGCATCCGGGCCCGGCCGGCGTCGGCACGGAGCAGACCGAGCAGGATCCGGATGGTGGTGGACTTGCCGGCGCCGTTGGGGCCGAGGAAACCGTGCACGGTGCCGGTCTCGACCCGCAGGTCGAGCCCGTCCAGCGCCTTGACACGGCCGAAGGACTTGTCAATGTTCTGGATATCGATGGCAGCAGTCATCGTCGTATGCCTCGTTCGAGGAAAGCCCAGGACAGCCTGGGGTCCGATGTCGTCAATCACGGAGGAACCGCGGGTAAAAGGGCCACGCCGGGGCGTGGTGGCTAGCGTGCAGTGGTGCCTGCGTCGCCTGCCGGTGGCGGATCCGGGACGTACATCAGGTAGTCGTCGAGCATCGACCGGTCGACGAGCAGCCCCTGGGTGAAGAGTTCGAGCGCCGGCGGCGCGATCTCCTCGACGTACCGGCGGAGCAGGGCCGGGAACTCCTCGGCGTCGGCGTCGGCACCGTGCAGGGTGAACCACAGCACCATGCCGCCCGCCGCCTGGTAGGCGAGGTAGCGCGTCCGGGCGGCGCGGTCCCGGCTGGGCCGGACCACCCCTGCGGCCTCCCCCGCAGCCATGTACTCCTCGGCATCCGCGGTCATCTGTTCGACCAGCTTCAGCGCCAGGTCCCCGCCGGCCTGCAGGCTGCGCAGCAGGTATCGCACGATCGGCGCGAACTGCTCGACCTCGGCCATATGTGCCAGCAGCATCGTCGCCGAGCCGTCCGTCAGCGCCTTGGTCTTCTCCTGGCGCATGACCTCCAGCACGTGCTCGTCGCAGGCGCGGCGCAGCCCGTCCTTCGTGCCGAAGTGGTGGATGACCAGACCCGCGGTCACCCCGGCGTCGGCGGCGATGGTCCGCAGCCCGATTCGGAAGCCGTCCCGGCCGAACCGCTCGACGGCGGCGTCGCGGATGCGGCTCGCGGTGGCGAACTCGCCATCCCGACTCTCGAACCCCACGCCATCCGACGCCACACCACCAGATTAAACACTTGTTCAACCGGGTGCAACACCCCGCCGCGGTTCCCCGGCAGCCCTCGTCGAGTCGGCCCGCGCCGTCCCGTCACCGACCCAACGGGTGATTCAGCGTGATCTCGGGCCGCGCGGAAGGCCGGTGGACGGGTAGCCACCCCCGGACCGACGAGGTGGCAGCCTCGGTCAGCGCGGCTGGCCAGAGTCGCGCGTGCGGAACTGATCAGACCGTGCCGCGCCGGTGGGCACGTACCGCGAGGGGCGCGCTGACGGCGAGCACCCCGAACGTCCAAGCGAGGGCGAGGAGTGTGTCGCCCTCGATGGTGTGGCCGGCGGGCAGGGCTCCCTGGCCGAGGGTGAGGCCGCGCAGCGCGTTGGCGACGACGGTGATGGGCTGGTGTTCGGCGAAGGCCCGCAGCCAGCCGGGCATGGTGTCGGTGGGAAGGAAGACGGAGCTGGTCAGGGTCATCGGGAAGACGACCAGGTAGATCGCGGCCTGGATGGCCTCGGAGTTGCGAATGGTGAGCCCGAGACACGCCATCAGCCAGGAGCAGGCGTAGCCGAAGGCGAGTGCGACGCCGATGGCGGCGAGCATGCCGGCGAGGCCGTTCTGCCAGCGGAAGCCGAGCGCGATGCCGACCGCGAGTTGCAGGCCGAGGATGAAGGTGCTGCGGATCAGGTCGGCCAGGGTGCGGCCGGTCAGCACGGCGGAGCGGGCCATGGGCAGCGAACGGAAACGGTCGAGGACCCCTTTGCTGCGGTCGTTGTTCAGCCCGTAGGCGGTGGGTGCGGATCCGAAGACGGCGGACTGGGCGAGGATGCCGGGAATGAGCCAGTAGACGTACTCGCCCTGGGCGGCGGCCGGGAGGGCGGCTTGGATGGCGCCCCCGAACACGTAGAGGAACATGAGCATGAAGACGACGGGCTGGACGGTGGACAGGATCAGCACGTCGGGTAGGCGCACGTTGGCGAGCAGGTTCCGCCGGGTGATCACCGCGGTGTGGACGGCCAGGCCGTGGCGGCGGGTCGGACCGGCGGTGATCATGCGGGCCTCCCGGCGGGTTCGCCGGTGTCGCGGCGGGTGAGGGCGAGGAAGACGTCGTCGAGGGTGGGCCGGTGCAGGGCCACGTCGGTCGGAGTGATGTCGGCACTGTCAAGCAGGCGTAGCGCGTGCCGCAGGGTGAGCGGCCCATCGGGCGCGGGTAGCACGATCCGGTCGCGCTTCCGGTCGTGCCGCGGTGCCAGCCGCTCCAGTGCGGTCACCGCCGCGTCGGCGAGATCGGCCGCCAGGGTGATCTCGACGATCGATCCGCCGGCGCGGTCCTTGAGTTCCGTGGCGGTGCCTTCGGTGCGCAGCCGGCCGTGGTCGATGACGGCGATGCGGCCGGCGAGTTGATCGGCTTCCTCCAGGTACTGCGTGGTGAGCAGGACGGTGGTGCCTTCGGCGGCGAGGTCGCGGACGAGGTGCCAGAGGTCCTGGCGGCTGGCCGGGTCGACGCCGGTGGTGGGTTCGTCGAGGAACAGCACCTGCGGCCGGCCGATCAGGGTGGCGGCGAGGTCGATGCGCCGGCGCATGCCGCCGGAATAGGTCTTGACCTGCCGGTCGGCGGCGTCGGCGAGGTGGATCCGATCGACGATCTCCGTGGCGCGGGCGGTGGCCTCGCGGCGGGACAGGCCGTAGAGGCGGCCGATCATGGCGATGTTCTCCCGGCCGGTCAGGTGGTCGTCGACGGCGGCGAACTGCCCGGCGAGGCCGATGCGTTGGCGGACGGCCGCCGGGTGGCCCACGACGTCGTGCCCGGCGACGCGGAGCGTGCCCCGGTCGGGTCGCAGCAGGGTGGCGAGGATGCGGATGAGGGTGGTCTTGCCCGCGCCGTTGGGGCCGAGCAGCCCGTAGATGGCGCCGCGCGGAATCGTCAGGGTCAGCTCGTCGAGAGCACGGGTGCCGCCGCGAAACTGTTTGGTGACCGCGTCGACGGTGATGATCGGGTCGTCCATCGAAGCCTCCCGTTGTGTACTTGAAAGTAAACATAAGCAGAAGTACACTCCCGAGTCAACACGTGAGAGGGGCCATTCGTGGTCGACGGAAAGCCGGAGCCGGGACGCCGTCTGCCCCGGGCGCAGCGCCGGGAGCAGATCGTGGCGGCGGCGACCGAAGCGTTTGCCCGGTCCGGTTTCGCGGCGACGGGTCTGGATGAGATCGCCGCGGAGGCCGGGATCACGAGGGTGATCCTCTACCGGCACTTTGACTCCAAGACCGATCTCTACCAGGCGGTTCTGGACCGGATGTGCGCCCGGCTGGACGCCCACGTCGAAGAGCCCGTCGGTGGGTTCACCGACACCAGCATCGACGGCCTCCTCCAGGCAGCGATCGAGTCCCCAGCCGGGTTCCGCCTGCTGTTCCAGCACGCCCTGCGCGAACCGGACTTCAAAGACCGCATCGAGAAGTTCCGCGCCGACATCACCGCGGCGGCGTACCTGCAGATCTCGGCAGTCGTCCCGGACCGGGCCCTGGCCCGGTGGGCGGCCCAACTGGCGCCCGTCGTGGCGATCGAGGCGATCATCGCCTGGCTCGACGCCGGACAGCCCGACCCCGCCCAAGCCGCCGCCCGCGTTCGGCAGGCGGTGGCGGGGGTGATCGGCGCGGCGGCCTCCTCCGACGCGGATTGCACCCCGCCGAATCCCGCCAACCTGGAAGGACCACCGTCATGACCAACACCGGTGAGAACCCGGCCGCGAAGCAGCGGCGGGTCTGGGACAGGAACGCACCCGCCTACGACAGGCAGATCGCGTTCTTCGAGCGGATCCAGTTCGGTGGTGGCCGGGAGTGGCTGAGTGCCCGCGCCCGTGGTCGCGTCCTGGAGGTCGCCATCGGCACCGGCCGGAACCTGCCGCACTACCCCGCCGACGCGACGATCACCGGGATCGAGCTGAGCCCGGCCATGCTGGAGATCGCCCGGCAGCGCGCCGCCGACCTCGGCCGTGCCGTCGACCTGCGCGAGGGTGACGCCGAGGAGCTACCGTTCGACGACGCGTCGTTCGACACGGTGGTCTGCGCCCTGTCGCTGTGCACCATCCCGCACCCGGTTCGGGCGATCGGCGAGATGAAGCGCGTCCTCGTGTCGGGCGGCAGGCTGCTCCTGCTTGACCACATCGGCAGCACCTGGCCGCCGATCTACGCCGCCCAGTGGCTCCTCGAACGGCTCACCATCCGGGCGGCCGGCGAGCACTTCACCCGCCGCCAGCTACCCCTGGTGCGGGCCGCGGGTTTCGAGGTCGCCGAGACAGAACGGCTGAAGGCCGGCACCGTCGAGCGCGTCCACGCGGTCAAGCCCAGTTGATCCGCTGTCGCAACAGGGACTGTTCGGCGAGGTTGGCGGTCAGCTCCAGGGCCCGCCGGTCCGCATCGTGCGCCTCGTCGGGACGGCCGAGGTCCCGTAGGAGTTCGGCCCGGGTGGCGTGCCAGAGGTGATAGCCGCCGAGGGCCTGGCGGAGTTCGTCGACTGCCGCCAGCGCCACATCCGGCCCGGCCACGTATCGCAGGGCGACGGCACGGTGCAGCTTGGTGACAGGAGACGGCCCGAGCCGGTCGAGCATCGTGTAGAGGATCAGGATCTGCTGCCAGTCGGTGTCCTCCCACCGGTCAGCCTCGGCGTGCACCGCGACGATCGCGGCCTGCAACTGATAGGGGCCGGGCTTCCGGAAGCCGGCGGCCTTGGCGATCAGCCGCGTCGCGTCGGCGATGACCTCGCGGTCCCACAGGTTCCGGTCCTGTTCGGGGAGTTGGATGATCTGGCCGTTCGGGGTGAAGCGCGCCGCCTCCCGGGCCCGGTGCAACCGGATCAGCGCGAGCAGGCCGAGCACCTCGGGCTCGTTCGGCATCAGCCCGGCCAACTGGGCGGCGAGGAACGCGGCGTCGTCAGCGAGGTGCCGAGCTTCCGCGTGCTGGCCGCTGGTGGGTAGGTAGGCCTCGTTGAACAGCAGGTACACCACGGTCAGCACCTCGGCCAGTCGTGCGCCGAGTTCGTCGGTGTCGGGGATCCGGTACGGGATACCCGCGTCGCTGATCTTCCGCTTGGCACGGGTGATCCGCTGGGCCACCGTGGTCTCGGGGATGAGGAACGCCTTGGCGATCTGCGCGGTGCCCAGGCCGCAGACGACCCGGAGCGTGAGGGCGACCTGGGCGGTGCGGGGCAGCGCGGGGTGGCAGCAGGTGAAGATCAGCCGTAGCCGGTCGTCCGGCGCCGGCTGCGGTGGCCACGCGGCCAGAGCCAGCTTGTCCCGGTAGCGGACGTTGCGGCGCAGCACGTCCAGACCACGACGGCGGGCGACCGTGTACAGCCAGCCGTCCGGGTTGGCCGGGATCCCTTCGCTCGGCCAGTGCTGCAGCGCCGCCTCGACGGCGTCCTGGACGAGGTCCTCCGCGGCGGAGAAGTCACCGATCAGCGACACGAGGGAGGCGGCGAGTCGGCCCGCGTGCTCGCGTACCACACGGGCCAACTCCGCCTCGGCGCCCCGACTGGTTGCCACCCCGGTCAACCCGCGACGGGGCGAATCTCCACCAGGGGGCACGCCGGCCAGGACCTCACCAGCCGCAACGCCTCGTCCAGATCGGCCACGTCGACCTCGGCGAACCCGGAGATCACCTCCTTGCCCTCCACGAACGGCCCGTCGGTGATCACCGGCTCGGCCTGGTCGAGCCGGATGGTGGTGGCGGTGTGCGCGGGCATCAGGTGCGTGTGCGAAATGATCTTGTCGGCATTGTCGGTGAACCACTGCCGCACCCGCCCGTAGGCCCGCTCCCGCTCCACCTCGTCCATCGCGGCCAGGTCGGCGGCGAACTGCTCGGTGTCGGCGAACATCAGCACATACTTCACGGATCTCACCCTCTCAGCTCTGGCCGGGCAGCGGGCAGTACAGGTCGATGCCGTTGCCGTCCGGATCCAGCACGGTGGCGTAGCGGTGACCCCAGAATGCGTCCCACGGCTCCCGCGCCCCGGTGTATCCGGCGCCGGTCAGCTCGGCGTACCTGGCATCGACGTCGGCCGGGCTGTCCAACCGGAACGCCAGGAAGACCGGCGGGCCACCGGCCGCGCGGGTCCAGCCGGGGCGGGCCATCGCGGTGAACTTCTCCTCGTCCAGCATCAGATGCAACCCGTTGGGCAGGTCGCATCCGGCGTGCTCGGCGTGGTTCGGGTCGACCCGGAACTCAAGGCCCAGCCGCCGGTAGAACGCGATCGAGGCGGCGATGTCGGCGACGACGATGTCCAGGCTGTCCATGACCGGTTTCATGATCACTCCCGTGGTGTCGATGAGGTGCTGTCACCTGTCAGACGACCGACGGGACGTCGGATACGACACCGCTTCAAGATTCTTTGCGCGTCGTGCCATCGCCGAAGTCCGGCGGCTCGACGAGGCGCGCGCCGCGGTGGGCGGCCGGGATGAACGTGCTCAGCAGCTGCCGCCGCGCCGCCGCGCTCGCTCGCGTGCGTGCATCGCGGCCACCCGCTCCACCACGGTCAGGTCGCCGGAGCGGGCGGCGGCGACGAACGTGGTCAGCAGCCGCCGCCGCGCGGCCGCGCTCGCCGGGGTACGCCGCTCACCCGCCATGTCCCGGCGGGCCCGGCTGACCAGCTGGCGCACCGCGGGTTCGGTCGCCTGCAGGATGTCGGCGATCCGGGCATACGGGTAGTCGAACGCCTCCCGCAGGACATACGCGGCGCGTTCGGTGGGCCTGAGCTTCTCCAGCAGCAGCAGGGCTGCGAGTTCCAGAGCCTCGCCACGCTCGGCCCCCAGGTACGGGTCCGCGCTCGTGTCGACCGATTCCGGCAGCCCCGATCCGATGCACGTCTCGCGCCGCACCCGCGCCGACTGGATCGCGTTGATGGCCAGCCGGGTCGTCGTCGTCGCCAGGAACGCGGCCGGGTTGACCACCGTGGCGCGGTCACACGTCTGCCACCGCAGCCACACCTCCTGCACCAGATCCTCGGCCTCGGTGGCGCTGCCCAGCATGCGGTACGCGATCCCGAACAGGCGCGGCCGCACGTTGGTGAAGACCGCTGCGGCCTCCTCAAGATCGTACGTCCCGGTCGGCTCATGTTTCACGCCGGACTCCACCATGCTCGCCCCCGTCTGCTCATGTCGCGGCTGCCACCAGGCCAATCGTGGGCCGGGAACGCCGCAGGTTCCCAACTCCGCAGCAGTGATGGCGACCACGCCCCGGTCACAGATTCGGCGGCTGCGCTGTCTCGGCTGGTGAAGACAGCGAACTCACAGGAGAACGAGAAGGGTGACCCGGTGAGGCCGACTCGACTGGCGGCATTCAGCGATGGGGTGCTCGCCATCGTCATCACGATCATGGTGCTGGAGCTGCGGGTGCCGGAAGGTCACCAGCTCTCCGACCTCGTCCACACGACCGGTATCGGGCTGTTGACGTATCTCCTCAGCTTCGTCTATCTGGGCATCTACTGGAACGCCCACCACCACATGTTCCACCTGGTTCGACGGGTCAACGGCGGTGTGCTGTGGGCAAACCTGGCGCTGCTGTTCTGCCTGTCGCTGGTTCCGTTCACGACCACCTGGGTCTCCGAGTCGAGGTTCGAGCAGACCCCGGTCGTCATCTACGGTCTGAACCTGCTCAGCGCGGCCGTCGCGTACCTCGTGCTCCAGTGGGTGATCATCCGGCAGCAGGGACCGGAGTCGCCGCTGCGCCGGGCGGTCGGCAGCGACCACAAGGGCAGGATCTCCGTCGTGGTCGACGTCGTCGGGATCCTCAGCGCGCTGACGATCGACCGGAGCGGGCATGCCGGAGTGTGGATCGCCATGGCGTGCTTCGTCGCCATCGTGATCATGTGGGTCGTTCCCGACCGCCGCATCGACCGGGTGGTCCGCCGGTACGAGCCCGCGGACTGAGGGCGGAGGCCGAAACCGTGGCGAGCTGATCCACGGCGGCCGGTCGGCGTAACCGGCGCCGGCACTCGCGGCGGCAGCAGCGACTTCGGGGACATTTTTCCGCGAAGGTGTCACAGGCCGGAGGGGTTCCCGGTCTTAGCCGGTGACCGGACGGCAACCGTGCCCCGGCCAACAGGAAGGTTTGTCATGAAGATCGTGGTAATCGGCGGCACCGGCCTGATCGGGTCGAAGCTCGTGGCGAAGCTCGGCGAGCACGGCCACGAGGCGGTGCCGGCTGCACCGAACACCGGCGTCAACACCCTCACCGGCGAGGGCCTGGCCGAGGCGTTGGCCGGTGCGTCCGTGGTGGTCGACGTGTCGAACGCCCCCTCGTGGGAGGACACCGCGGTGATGGAGTTCTTCACGACCTCCACCCGCAATCTGCTTGCGGCGGAGGCGGCGGCCGGTGTGGGCCACCACGTGGCGCTGTCGATCGTGGGGACCGAGCGGCTGCCCGAGAACGGCTACTTCCGGGCGAAGGCTGCGCAGGAGAAGCTGATCGAGGACGCGTCGATCCCGTTCTCGATCGTGCACGCGACGCAGTTCTTCGAGTTCGTCCGGGGCATCGCCGACGCCGGCGCGGACGCTGACACGGTCCGGATGGCGCCGGTGCTCTTCCAGCCCATGGCCGGCGACGAGGTGGCCCAGGCGCTCTGCCGGGTGTCGGTGGGGGCGCCGTTGAACGGGCGGGTCGAGGTGGCCGGGCCCGAGCGGCTCCGGATGGACGAGTTCTTCCGCAACGCCCTGGCTGCTCTCGGCGACCCGCGCGAGGTGGTCACCGACCCGCACGCGCGCTACTTCGGAGCCGAGTTGGGCGAGCGGAGTCTGGTGCCGGGCGACGGGGCGGTCCTCGGGGAGCTCAGGTACGCCGACTGGCTGGGCCGGACTCGCTGACCCGCGGGTGGGGTGAGAGCGACGGAAGAGGATGTTATGACAATCAACAACAGCGCCCCCGTCGTGGTCGGTGTGGACGGCTCCGCGGCCGCACTGGACGCGGTCCGGGTGGCGTCCCGGGAGGCGGCGTACCGGCACCGTCCGCTGCGGGTCGTGCACGCCTTCATCTGGCCGCTGACCGGCGCCCCGCTCACCCCCGGGCCGGGCGCTCCGGCCGGCGCCGGTCTGCGCAACCAGGCGGAGCGGTACGTCGCCGAGGCGGTCGCCGAGGCCAGCAAGGTCTCCCCCGAGGTGCCGGTCACCGGCGAGGTGGTGGACGGCGCGCCGACTCCGGTGCTGCTGGGCGAGTCCCGGGAGGCGGCGCTGGTGGTACTCGGTCACCGTGGCCTGGGGGGCCTCGCCGGCCTGCTCATCGGCTCGGTCACGGTGCAGGTCTCCGCCCGCGCGCACTGCCCGGTGCTGGTGGTCCGCGGTGAGCCGCGGGCCGACGGGCCGGTGGTGGTGGGCGTGGACGGCTCGGAACTGTCCACCGAGGCGGTCGGGTTCGCGTTCGACGAGGCCGCCCGCCGGGACGCCCCGCTGGTCACGGTGCACGCCTGGCTCCACCCCACCTCGCTCGGCCCGGGCGACATGCTGCCCCTGGTCCACGACCGGGACGCCCTGGCCGGCGAGGAGGAGCGCGTGCTCGCCGAGTCGGTGGCCGGCTGGTCCGAGCGCTACCCGGAGGTGCCGGTGCGACACCGGCTCGTCGGCGGCTCGCCGGCCCGGGTACTGGTGGAGGAGTCCATGACGGCGCAGCTGGTGGTCGTCGGCGCGCACGGCCGCGGCGCGCTGGGCGGGTTGCTGCTCGGCTCGGTCAGCCACGCGGTGCTGCACCACTCGCACGCGCCGCTGGCGATCGTGCGGCACACCCGCCAGGCCGACCACCCCTGATCCCGGGCGGGGCGGAAACCCGTTTGCCGGTCGGCGGGACGGCTCCTAGGGTGCTCGCCGTGCATATCCGGCCGTTCGCGCAGCCCGACTGGTCCCAGGTGTGGCCGATCATCCACGAGGTGATCCGGACGCAGCAGACCTTCCCCTACGACCCGGCGATGACGGCCGGCCAGGCGTACGACATGTGGGTGGAGCAGGCGCCGGGCCTGACGGTCGTCGCGGCGGACGGCGACGCGGTGCTCGGCACCGCCAAGATGGGCACCAACCGGCCCGGGCCCGGCTCGCACGTCTCCACGGCGAGCTTCCTGGTGGCCCGGGAGGCGCGTGGCCGGGGCGTGGGCACCGCGCTGTGCCGGTACGCGCTCGACTGGGCCCGCGCGCGCGGCTACGCGGGGATGCAGTTCAACGCGGTGGTGGCGTCGAACACGGCCGCGGTCGAGCTGTACCGGCGGGAGGGGTTCGAGGTGGTCGGCACCGTGCCGGGCGCGTTCCGGCACCCCACGCTCGGCCGGGTCGGGCTGCACGTGATGTACCAGGAGTTCCCGGACGCCGCCTGACCGTCGACCGCGGTCTCCGACGGCACCGCCCGGGGCCGGTCGGAGGGAAGGGTGAGGGACCGACGGCGTCCGGCGGCCGACCGGAGTCGGCCGCCGGACGGTCGGACGCCTAGGCCGCGGCCGGCGCCGCCCCGGCGGTGGTCGGGGCGTAAGGGGCGATCGGGTTGATCAGGGCGCCGACGAGTTGCAGGGCCGCCGACGGGTCGGCGATGTCGACCATCTGCTGGTTGTCGCGCAGCTGGAGCCGGTTGAGGCAGGAGAGCGCGAACTCCGGGGCGAACAGGTCGTAGCGGCGCAGCCGGTCGGCCAGGTGCGGGACCCGGGCGGCGTAGTCCGTGGCGCACTCGGCGACCACGCCCCAGAAGGTCTCCTCGTCGCAGACCCCCTCGGTGACCAGGATGGCGTTCAGGTGGCGCAGGTAGCAGTCGAAGACGTCGGTGAAGACCGACAGCAGCTTCATCTCCTCGGGCACGTCGGCGCGGATCCGCTCCACCGCCGGGGGCAGCTCCGCGTCCGGGCTCATCACCACGATCTCCTCGGCGATGTCCTTGAAGATCGCCCGCTGCACGGTGCAGTCGTCGAGGACCAGGATGACGTTCTCGCCGTGCGGCATGAAGGCCAGGTCGTAGGCGTAGAAGCTGTGCAGCAGCGGGGTGAGGTAGGCGTCGAGGTAGCGGCGCAGCCACACCCGCGGGGCCAGCCCGGAGCCGGCGATCAGCGCCGCGGCGAACGACCGGCCGTCGCGGTCGGTGTGCAGCAGCGACGCCATGGTGACCAGCCGCCGGCCCGGCTCCAGGGCGGGCACCGGGCTCTCCCGCCAGAGCGCGGCCAGCATCTTGCGGTACGGGGAGTACCGGCCGGTGGCCGCCTCGTACTGCGGGTGCCGGTAGCCGACGGCGGCCCGCTCCCGGATGATCGTCAGCCCGGTGGCGCGGAACACCTCGTCGCCGGCGATCAGGTCGGCGAGCCAGTCGTTGATCGCCGGGGTCGCCTCCATGTACGCGGCGGAGAGCCCCCGCATGAAGCCCATGTTCAGCACCGACAGCGCGGTCTTCACGTAGTGCCGGTGCGGTTCGGTGACGTTGAAGAAGGTGCGGATCGACTGCTGGGCGAGGTGTTCGTCGGGGCCCTCGCCGAGGCAGACCAGGCGCCGCCGGGCGACCTCCCCGGCGAAGGTGACGGCGAGCTTGTTCCACCACTGCCACGGGTGCACCGGGATGAGGTGGTAGTCGGCCAGGTCCAGACCCAGTTCGGCCATGGTCTCCGCGAAGCCGGCCAGGGTCTGCGCCCCGAGTTCCCCGCGCACCAGGGTGTCGTAGTCCAGGTCGGTGGCACAGGTGAAGGTCGAGTGGTCGCGGTGGGCGGCCAGCCAGACCAGCCGGACCGGCGCGGCGGCCTCCGGGGCGTACCGGTGGTATTCGTCGATGCCGAAGCCGAGCCGGCCGTTGTTGGCCACGAAGCAGGGGTGCCCCTCGGTCATCGAGGTCTCGACGGTCTGGAAGTCGGCCCGGGCCAGCTTGGCCGCCGGCAGCGCCGGCCGGTCCAGCTTGTACGCGGCCCCGGCAAGGGTGGAGGTGATCTCCTCCAGGTAGACCGGGAGGACGCGGTCGCTGAGACCGAGCGCGCCGCGCAGCTCCAGGCAGAGGTCGACGGCGTCCAGCGGCAGTTCGTCCTCACCGCGGTGCCGGGTGATGCTCTCCGGGTCGATCTGCCAGTGCTCCAGGCTGAGCACCCGGGCCGCGAACCGGTACGTCACGCTGCCGTCGTCGCTGCGGACCAGGTACCGGTCCGGCCCGTCGGGCTCCGGGCTGAGCAGGCGTTCGTGGGCGAACTCGGCGAGCGCCTTGCGGACCAGCAGCCGGTTGGCCCTGGCCCAGTTCTCCGGGGTCAGGTGGGCGGCGACGGCGCGGGCGGTCATGCCGGTACTCCTTCGGTGCGGGCGGCGGGATCGGGGGCGGCGCGGCCGGCGGCGGGACCAGGCACGGCCGTGGCGGCGCGGAACCGCTCGCGGGTGCAGACGCTCAGCAGGGCGGTCTTCGCCGGCAGGGTCACCTCGCCGACGACGGTGAAGCCGACCGCGGCGTTGAGCGCGTGCACGGCGGTGTTGCGCACGTCCGGCTCGACCACCACCCGGCGGGTGGCCGGGTCGGCGAAGAGCCACTCCATGACGGTGGTGATGACGGCCCGGGTGAAGCCGTGCGCCGGAGTGTCGGTGGGGGCGCAGAGGAAGTGCATGCCGACGTCGCCGGGTCGGTGGTCGTAGCGGCCGGCCAGCTCGACGTGCGCGGGGTCGTACCGTTCGGCGAGGAACGCCGGCCGGCCCCGCCAGAGCCCGAGGTGGGCGTCGTGGTGCGGGTGCGCGGCGATCCGCCGGTACTCCGCCGTGACCGCGGCGACGTCCGCGTCCTGCATCATCCAGAACGCCGCCTTCGCGTGGGTCACCCAGCCGTGCAGCAGCGCGGCGTCCGCGTCCGGGTCGAGGGTACGCAGGGCCAGCTCGCCGAGCCGGTGGTCGACCCGGGTGTGCACGACGGCGGTCACGACGCCACCCCGGCCGGCGCGCCGAACTCCTGGAAGGTGATGCTCTTCTCGATCGGGTAGTGCTCGCGGCCGAGGAGCTCCCGGATGATCCAGGAGTTGCGGTACGGGCCCATGCCCAGGTCGGGCGAGGTGATGCTGTGCGTGTGGGTGCCGGCGTTCTGCAGGAAGATCCCCCGGCCGGTGTGGTCGATGCTGTAGTTGCGGGCCACGTCGAACCGGCCGTGGCCGTCCCAGCGGATCCGGTCGTGCACCGGGGCGAGGAACTCCGGCACCCGGTAGCGGTAGCCGGTGGCCAGCACCAGCCCCTCGGTGTCGAGGGTGAAGTCCCGCCCCTGCTCCACCTGGCGCAGCCCGAGGGTGTACGTCCCGGTCGCGGCGTCGTACGCGGCGCTGGTCAGCTCGGTGTTCGTGATCAGCCGGGTGCGCACCGGGCCGTGCACGCTGCGCGCGTAGAGCAGGTCGAAGATGTCGTTGATCAGGTCGGCGTCGATCCCCTTGAACAGCCCCTTCTGCTCGGCCTCCAGCCGGTAGCGGGTCGGCTCGGGCAGCGCGTGGAAGTAGTCCACGTAGTCCGGTGAGGTCATCTCCAGGGTCAGCTTGGTGTACTCCAGCGGGAAGAACCGGGGCGAGCGGGTGACCCAGTTCAGCTGGTAGCCGTGCGCGTCGATGTCGCCGAGCAGGTCGTGGTAGATCTCCGCGGCGCTCTGCCCGCTGCCGACCACGGTGATGCTCCGCTTGGCCTTCAACGCGTCCCGGTGCGGCAGGTAGCGCGAGTTGTGGATCGCGTCGCCGGCCAGCCCGGCGCAGGCGTCCGGCAGGTACGGCGGGGTGCCGGTGCCGAGCACCAGGTGCCGGGCCCGGTGCACGACCTCGGTGCCGGCGACCGAGGCGGTGACCACGTACCGCTCGTCGGCCGGGTCGTACGTCACCGAGGTGACCCGGTGGCCGAAGCGCAGGTTGTCGAGCTTGGCGGCGGCCCAGCGGCAGTAGTTGTCGTACTCGACGCGCAGCGGGAAGAAGTTCTCCCGGATGTAGAACGGGTAGAGCCGGCCGGTCTCCTTGAGGTAGCTGAGGAACGAGTACGGCGAGGTCGGGTCGGCGAGGGTGACCAGGTCGGCCAGGAACGGCGTCTGCAGCCGGGCGGATTCCAGCAGCATGCCGGGGTGCCAGTCGACGTCGGGACGGGCCTCCAGGAAGAGCCCGTCGAGTTCGGTGATCGGCGCGGTCAGGCAGGCCAGGCCCAGGTTGTACGGGCCCAGCCCGATCGCTATGAAGTCGTGGGTGGACATCCGGCCTCCAGGCGCGGGTCGCGGGAACGGTGGTCAGCCGACCTGGCAGGTGAGGTCGGCGGCGGGCCGGGCGGCGGCGTGGGCGTGCACGTACCGGCCGGCGTGCTCGGCGATCAGGTCGAGCACCGCGGCGACGTCGTCACGGGTGGTCGCCGGGTTGAGCACGGTGAACTTCAGGTGCTGCCGGCCGTCCACGGTGGTGCCGGCGACGACGGCGGCGCCGGAGGCGGCCAGCGCCTCCCGGGCGTGCAGGTTGGCCCCGTCGGCGAGGTCGCGGGCGGCGCCGGTGGGCAGGTAGCGGAACACCACGGTGCTCAGCGGCGAGCGCGTCACCACCTCGAAGCGCGGGTCGGCGCTGACCAGCTCCCAGGCGTCGGCGGCCCGGTCGAGCACCTCGTCGAAGAGCGCGCCGACCGCGTCCGGGCCCATCACCCGCAGGGTGAGCCAGAGCTTGAGCGCGTCGAACCGGCGGGTGGTCTGCAGGCTCTTGTCGACCTGGTTGGGGATGCGCTGCACGACCATCCGGGCCGGGTTGAGGTAGTCGGCGTGATAGGTGGCGTGTCGCAGCACGCGCCCGTCGCGCACCAGCAGGGCGCTGGAGCTGACCGGCTGGAAGAAGGACTTGTGGTAGTCGACGGTCACCGAGTCGGCCCGCTCGATGCCGTCGAGCAGGTGCCGCCGGGTCGGCGACACCAGCAGGCCGCAGCCGTACGCGGCGTCGACGTGCAGCCACACCCCGGCCTCGGCGCAGACGGTGGCGATCCCGTCGAGCGGGTCGATGGTGCCGAAGTCGGTGGTGCCGGCGGTGGCGACCACGGCCATCACCGGCAGGCCGGCGCGCCGGCACCGGTCGAGTTCCCGGCGTACCGCCTCGGGCCGCATCCGGCGGTCCGGTCCGGTCTCGACGGTGACCACCGCGTCCGGGGCGAGGCCGAGCAGGGTGGCCGACTTCTGGACGCTGAAGTGGCCCGCCGCCGAGGCGACCACCCGCAGCCGGGTCAGCAGGTCCCGGCGGGCCGCCGGGGCGCCGCAGGCGAGCGCCTCCTCCCGGGCGAGCAGCAGGGCCTGCAGGTTGGACTGGGTGCCGCCGCTGGTGAAGACGCCGTCGGCGGCGGGGCCGAGGCCGATCCGCTCGGCGGTCCAGTCGATCAGCCGGCGTTCGATGAGCGTCGCCCCGGCGCTCTGGTCCCAGGTGTCCAACGAGGAGTTCACCGCGCTGAGCACCGCCTCGCCGAGCAGCGCCGGGATCACCACCGGGCAGTTGAGGTGGGCCAGGTAGCGGGGGTGGTGGAACCAGACGGCGTCGCGCAGGTAGACCTCCTCCAGCTCGTCGAGGGCGGCGGTGGTGTCGCCGAGCGGGCGGTCGAGGTCGATCGCCCCGATCCGCGGCGCCAGCTCGGCCGGGGTGACGCCGGTGAACGGGCGGTCCACGGCGGCCACCCGGCGGGCCACCCGGTCCACGCCGGCGGCGACCGCCGTGCGATATCGCTCAACCGACCCGTCGTTCAGCAGCTGGGCCCGGGCGGCGGTCGATCCGGGGCTGGCCGTGACGATCTCGACGGTGTGTCCCGGCAGACTCATGGGCAGGTCCTCCACGCTCGGTTGCGGACGGCGGTGGTTGTGGGCAGCCGGCACCCGCCCCCCGCGCGGTGCGCGGGCGGCCAGGGCGGCGGTGGGACGGGTTCGGCGGTGGTCGCGGTGGGGTCAGGCGGTGGCGCCGGCCAGCGCCTCGGCGCGCAGGTCCTCTTCCGAGGCCCCGCGGCGCCAGTAGCCGGTGAAGGTGACCCGGCGACGGTCCAGGCCGCGCTCGCCGACCAGGTGCCGGCGCACCGCGCGGACCATCGCGGACTCCCCGGCGACCCAGGCGTACGTCGTGCCGGCCGGCAGCCGGGCGGCGCGGACCGCGTCCACCAGCAGGTCGGTGCCGGGCGGGGTGCTGCCCCGGACCACCCAGCTGACCTCGGCCTGCGCGGCGGTGGGCAGCTGCTGGATGTCCGCCGCGTCGGGCACCTCGATCCAGGCGCGGACCCGCGATCCGGCGGGCAGCCAGTCGAGGATCCCGCCGACGGCGGGCAGCGCGGTCTCGTCGGCGGCCAGCAGCACCAGGTCGGTGCCGGGCGGCGGGCGGAAGCAGACGCTGCGGTTCTCCGCCACGGCCGGGCCGAGCAGCACCACCCGGTCCCCCGGCCGGGCCCGGCGGGCCCACCGGGAGGCCGGGCCGGTGTCACCGTGGCTGACGAAGTCGATGTCCACTGCCGACTGCTCGGGGCGGTGCGCCCGGATGGTGTACGAGCGCATCACCGCCCGCACGTCCGGGTCCATCGCCCGGTACGCGGCCGACCAGTCCGGCTCGCCCGGCTCCGGCAGCACCGGCGCCGGCTGCCCCGGGTGCGGCAGGAACAGCGAGACGCTCTGGTCCCGGCCGCCGCCGGCGTACCCGGCCAGGTCGGTGCCGCCGAAGGTGACCCGGATCAGGCAGCCGCCGATCCGCCGCACGTCCACGACGTGCGCGGCGTAGAGCCGGTACTGCGCGGCCAGCGCCTCGGCGGTGGCGCCGGTCATCAGCTGACCTTCTTCGTCGCCAGGATCGCCTTGGCCAGGTTCTCCAGCAGCGGCGCCGCGCCGGCGTACGAGAAGCGGGGCACCGCGTCCCAGGGGGTGACCTGGTCGGCCCTGACCGCCGGCAACTGCTGCCAGGTCGGCTTGGCGGTGAGGTCCTTGGGCTGCAGCGCGGTGCCGCGGTTGTCCAGCAGGATCAGGTCGGCCGGGAACTTGCCGGCGTTCTCCCAGCTGAGGGCCTCGAAGTAGTCGCCGGCCTCGAGCTTGGTCGGCACCACGATGTCGACCCCGAGTTCGGCGAAGTACATCAGGTCGGTGCTGACCTTCGGGTTCGAGACGTAGAACAGGTCGGGGCTGCCGGAGGCGGCCATCACCTTGATGCCCGGGTTGGCCCTGACCGCCTGGCGGACGGACTCGGCGGCGGCCTCGAAGCGCGCCTTCGCGTCGGTGACCTTCTTCGCGGACAGGTCGGCGCCGAGCGACTCGGCGAGCTGGGCGTAGCGCTCGATCGGCGTGGTCATCGGCACCCGGGCGGTGGTGACGGCCACGCTGGGCGCCAGCGGAAGGATCTTGTCCTTGCTCTCGTCCGGCACGTACCAGAGCGCGCCGGGGTCGTACATGTGGGTGACCAGCAGCTCCGGGCGCAGGGCCGCGTACTTCTCGACGCTGAACTCGCCCCAGACGTTGCCGAGGATCTCCACGCTCTCCACGTTCAGGTCGCCGGCCTGCGGGTCCTTCGTGCCGTCCGTGCGCCTGGTCTCCCCGAACACGCCGACCACCTGCTTGTCGAGTCCGAAATCGACCAGGGCCGCCGCGGTGCCGGTGAAGGCCACCACGCGGGACGGCCGGCTGCCGGCGCTGACCTTCTCGTTACGGTCGTCGGTGAACGACCAAGGGCCGGAACCGTTGCCAGCGGCGGGCGATGCGGAGTCGCCGTCGCGTCCGCAGCCGGCGAGCAGGACGGCGATGGTGGCGGCACCGCCGGCCAGCAGGCCACGGCGGGAGAGGCGACGAGCGGACACGGGATCAGACATGAAGTCGTCTTTCGATCAGGGTCGGGAGGCGACCATGGACAGCGCGGTTAGGTTAACCTAACCTAATCTGCTGTCAAGTCCCGATCGGCGTTTCCCCACCGGAGTTCACACTGTCCGTCATCCAGTCACCACGCAGCGGTGGCCTGACCGCGGCGCCGCCCGCGGCGCCGGCCCCGCCCCGTCGCGGCCGTGCCGCGCTACGGGCCGCCGGTCTGGTCGCCGCCCTGCTGCTGCTCGCCGCCGTCACCGTGCTCAGCATCGCCGTCGGCGCGAAGCAGCTGCCGCTCGCCGAGGTGTGGCAGGGCCTGCTCAACCCCGACTCGGCCGAGTACGCCGTCGTGCACCGGATGCGGCTGCCGCGGACGCTGCTCGGCCTGCTCGCCGGCGCCGCCCTCGGGGTGGCCGGCGCGGTGATGCAGGCGTTGACCCGCAACCCGCTCGCCGATCCGGGCCTGCTCGGCATCAACGCCGGCGCCGCCGCGGCGGTCGCCACCGCCGCCGCTTTCCTCGGCGTCACCGGGGTCGGGGGCTACGTCTGGTTCGCGCTGCTCGGCGCCGCCGCCGTCACGGTCGGCGTGTACGCGGTCGGCGGCGGCCGGGCGGCCACCCCGGCCCGGCTGGCGCTGGCCGGCGCGGCGCTCAACGCCACCCTCTACTCGTACGTCAGCGCGGTGATGCTGCTCGACGCCGCGTCCCTGGACCGGCTGCGGTTCTGGACGGTGGGGTCGTTGGCCACCGCGGAGACCGCGACGGTGCTGCGGGTGCTGCCGTTCATCGGCGCGGGCCTGCTGGTCGCGCTGGTCGCGGCCCGCCCGCTCAACGCCCTGGCCCTCGGTGACGACTCGGCCCGGGCGCTGGGCGCGCGGCCGGCGCTGATCCGCGGCGTGGTGATCACCGCGATCACGCTGCTCTGCGGGGCCGCCACCGCGGCCTGCGGCCCGATCGTCTTCGTCGGGTTGCTGGTGCCGCACCTGGTCCGCGCGCTGACCGGGCCGGACCTGCGCTGGCTGCTGCCGTACTGCGCGCTGCTCGCCCCGGTGCTGCTGCTCGGCGCCGACGTGCTGGGCCGGGTGCTCGGCCGCCCCGGCGAACTCCAGGTGGGCATGGTCACGGCGGTGCTCGGCGGGCCGCTCTTCCTCTGGCTGATCCGGCGCGGAAGGGTGGCCCACCCGTGATCCTGCTGCGTACCCCGGGCGGGCTGTCGCTGCGCCTGCGCCCCCGCGCGCTGGTGGTCGGCGCCACCTGCGCGCTGTTCACCGCGGCCCTCGGCGTGCTCGCCCTGGGTAGCGGCGACTACCCGATGAGCGCCGCCGACGTGCTGCGCACGCTGGCCGGCGGCGGTAGCCCGGCCGAGGACTTCATCGTCACCGAGCTGCGGCTGCCCCGGCTGGTCACCGCCGTCTGCGTCGGCGCCGCGCTGGCGCTGGCCGGCGCGGTCTTCCAGTCCCTGGTCCGCAACCCGCTGGGCAGCCCGGACGTGCTCGGCTTCACCCAGGGCGCGTCCACCGGCGCGCTGCTGGTGGTCGTGGCCGGCGGCAGCAGCCTGGCGCTCGGCGCGGCCGCGGTGGCCGGCGGCCTGGCCACCGGCGTGCTGGTGCACGCCCTGGCCTGGCGACACGGCCTGCCCGGCTACCGGCTGATCCTGGTCGGCATCGGGGTCACCGCGATCCTCACCGGCGTCAACGGCTACCTGCTGACCCGGGCCCCGCTGATGGACGCCGCCCGGGCCGTGCTCTGGCTCACCGGCAGCCTGGACGGGCGGGGCTGGGTCAACGCGCTGCCGCTGCTGGTCGCGCTGGCGGTGCTGGTGCCGGCGGTGTTCCTCGGCTGCGCGCCGGCGCTGCGGATGATCGAGCTGGGCGACGACACCGCCACCGCGCTGGGCGTACCGGTGCAGCGGGTGCGGCTGCTGCTGCTCGGCGCGGCGGTGCTGCTGGTCTCCCTGGCCGCGGCCGCGGCCGGGCCGGTGTCGTTCGTGGCGCTCACCGCGCCGCACCTGGCCCGGCGGCTGACCCGGGCGCCGGGGCCGAACCTGCTGCCGGCGATGGCCGTCGGCGCGGCGCTGCTGGTCGCCGCCGACCAGCTGGCGCAGCGGGCGTTCAGCGGGCACCAGCTGCCGGTCGGCGTGGTGACCGGCGTGATCGGCGGCGGCTACCTGGTCTGGCTGCTCGCCACCGAACGCCGGGCCGGCCGGCTGTGACGACCACTCACCAGAACGGAGCAACGACCATGCAGCCCCACCGGCTCAGCGGCCAGGCGATGACGCTCGCCTACGAGCGGCGCACCGTCGCGGAGGACCTGACCGTCGCCGTGCCGGACCGGTCGTTCACGGTCATCATCGGCCCGAACGCCTGCGGCAAGTCCACCCTGCTGCGCGCGCTGTCCCGGCTGCTGCGGCCGGCCGCCGGGGCGGTGCTGCTGGACGGCGAGGACATCCACCGGCGCTCGGCGCGCAGCGTGGCCCGTACCCTCGGGCTGCTGCCCCAGTCGTCCATCGCGCCGGACGGCATCGGCGTGGCCGAGCTGGTCGCCCGCGGCCGCTACCCGCACCAGCGGCTGCTGCGCCAGTGGTCGCGCGAGGACGAGCGGATCGTCACCGAGTCGATGACCGCCACCGGCGTCGCCGACCTCGCCGACCGCGCGGTCGACGAGCTCTCCGGCGGGCAGCGGCAGCGGGTCTGGATCGCCATGGCGCTGGCCCAGCAGACGCCGCTGCTGCTGCTGGACGAGCCGACCACCTACCTCGACATCGCCCACCAGATCGAGATCCTGGATCTCTGCGCCCGGCTGCACGAGGAGCAGGGCCGCACCCTGGTGGCGGTGCTGCACGACCTCAACCACGCGGCCCGCTACGCGACGCACCTGATCGCCATGCGCGAGGGGCGGGTGGTGGCCGCCGGGCCGCCGGCCGAGGTGGTCACCGCCGAGCTGGTCGAGGAGGTGTTCCGGCTGCCCTGCCGGGTCATCCCGGACCCGGAGACGGGCACCCCGCTGGTCGTGCCCGCCGCCCGCCGCCGGGCCGCGGCGACCGTGTCGTGAGCGACCGGACCGCGCGGCGCGGCGCGGCCACCGGGCCGGCGCGCGCCGGCAGGCGGGTGCAGGTGTTCCGGGACCCGTGGGGCATCCCGCACCTGCGGGCGGAGAGCGCCGACGAACTCGCGTTCGCGCAGGGCCGCACGACCGCCGTCGACCGGGCCTGGCAACTGGAGGTCGAACGGCACCGGTCGCAGGGCACCAGCGCGGCGTTCCTGGGGGCCGAGGCGGTGGAGTGGGACGTCTTCGCCCGCCGGGCCCGGCTGGCCGACACCGCCCGGCGCTGCCACGCCGCCCTCGACCCGGCCACCGCCGGCTGGGTCGGCCGGTACGTCGACGGGGTAAACGCCGGGCTCGCCACGGGCGCGGCCCGGGCCCCGGAGTTCGCCGCCACCGGGCTGCGCCCCGGCCGGTGGGAGCCGTGGACCCCGCTGGCCCTCTGGCTGACCCACCACATCCTCTTCGCCGGCTTACCCGGCAAGCTGTGGCGCGAGCACGTGGCCCGCCGGCTCGGCCCCGCCGCGGTCACCCTCTTCCACACCGACGGGCCGGCGACCTCCGGCAGCAACGGCTGGCTGCTGGCCGGGGAGCGGACCGCCAGCGGGGCGGCGCTGCTCGCCGGCGACCCGCACCGCTTCGTCGAGGACCCCGGCATCTACCAGCAGGTCCGGCTCGCCTGCCCGGAGTACGACGTGCTGGGGCTGGCCGTGCCCGGAGTCCCCGGGATCGGCCACTTCGGACACGCCGGGGAGGTCGCCTGGTCGATCACCAACGCGATGGCCGACTACCAGGACCTGTACGCCGAGCGGCTGCGCCGGCGCGGCACGGCGGTGGAGGCGTACGGGCCGGACGGCTGGCGGCCGGCGCGGGCGCACCTGGAGACCGTGGAGGTGGCCGGGGCGGCGCCGGTCGAGGTCGAGGTGGTGGAGACCGAGCGCGGGCCGGTCATCGCCGGCGGCCCCGACGACGAGCCGGCGGTCAGCCTGCGCTACCCGCCCCGGGTCACCGGGAACCTCGGCTTCGCCGCGCTGCCCGCGCTGCTGCGGGCGCGCACCGTCGCCGACGTGGACGCCGCCTTCGACCACTGGGTGGAGCCGGTGAACGTGGTGCAGGCGGCGGACACCGCCGGCGGCCTGCTGCACCGGGTCGCCGGCGCGGTGCCGGTGCGGCATCCGGACAACCGGCTGCGGGTGGTGCCGGCCTGGGAGCCGCGGCACGCCTGGCGGGGTTGGCACGCGCCGCTCCCCCGCGCCGAGGTCGACGGCGTCGCGGTGATGGCGAACCAGCGCGGGCTGGCCGCGCCGCTCGGGGTGGAGTTCGCGCCGCCGCACCGGGCCGAGCGGATCCGGGCGCTGCTCGACGCGTCGACGGGCTGGCGGGCCGGGGACCTGGCCCGCGTCCACACCGACACCTACCTGGCCTCGGCCGAGCCGCTGCTGGCGCTGCTCGACGGGCTGACCGGTCTCGGCCCGCGGGCCGGGGCGCTGCGCGAGCGGCTGCGCCGCTGGGACTGCCGGATGGACGCCGACAGCGTCGACGCCGCCGCGTTCGCCGCCCTGCGCGCCGCGGTGGTCCGCCGGTTCGCGGCGCATCCCGCGCTGGCCGGTCTCGCCGACCCACCGGCGTACCCGGAGCTGTTCCGGCCCTGGCTGGCGCTCACCCCGCGGGTCGGCTACGCGCTGGAGTCGCTGCTGCGCCTCGGGCTGCCCGAGATCGACCGGCCGGCGCTGGTCCGGGCGGCGGTGGAGGAGGTGGCCGCCGACCCGGGCGCCGTCCGCTGGGGCGAGCGGCACCGGCTCGCGCCGTGGCGGGCGCTGCCCGAGCCGGCCGGCGCGCCGGGACCGGAGCTGGCCGGCGACCACGACTGCGTGCTGGCCACCTCCAGCGTGCCCGGAGTGACCGACGCGTGCCTGCGCGCGCCGGTCGCCCGGTACGTCTGGGACCTGGCCCGGCGCGAGGAGAGCCGCTGGGTGGTGCCGCACGGCGCCTCCGGCGTGCCCGGCGACCCGCACCACCACGACCAGCAGCCGCTCTGGCTGACCGGGGAACTCGTCCCGGTGATCACCGACTGGGACCGCCTCACCGAGGAGCGAGATGAGCACTGAACAGCGCACCGCCACGACGCCCGCCGCCGACCCGCACCGGTACGCCCGGGAGGTGCCCGGGTTCGGGACGGTGACCATCCGGCCGGTCGACCCGGGCACCGACATCGACCTGCTGCACGGCTGGGTGACCCAGCAGCGGGCCCGGTTCTGGGGGATGCTCGACGCCGACCGGGAACGGGTCGAGGAGATCTACCGGTACCTGGACTCGTTGCCCACGCACCACGCGTACCTGATGCACCGGGACGGGGCGCCGGTGGCGCTGCTCCAGACGTACGACCCGTACGCCGACCCGGTCGGCGAGTGCTACGACGTACGCCCCGGCGACTACGGCATCCACCTGCTGCTCGGTCCGCCGTCGTCGACCGAGCACGGGTTCACCGCGGCCCTGATCGGGGTGATCCTCCACTTCGTCCTGTCCGATCCGGACCGGCGCCGGATCGTGGTCGAGCCGGACGCGCGCAACGAGCGGGCGATCAGGCGGCTGCTGCGCTCCGGGTTCGTGGCCGGGCCGCAGGTGGACCTGCCGGAGAAGCGGGCCCAGCTGCTCTTCCTGGACCGGGCCGACGCGCCCTGCTGACCGGCCCGGGACGGGCCGATGACGGGCCCGGGCGCCGCGCGGCGTGGGCGTGGCGCGGGAGCGGCCGGCGGCGTGCCCCGGTCCGCTACCTTGGTCGCCATGCCCTTCGACGCACACGTGTTGCGGGTCCTGATCGCATCGCCGGGAGACACGAGCGCGGAACGCGACGCGGTGACCGAGGCCCTGCACGGCTGGAACGCCGCCCGGGCCGAGCGGGAACAGGTGGTGTTGCTACCCAGGCGGTGGGAGACCAACGCGGTGCCCCGGCTCGGTGGGAGCGCACAGAGCATCATCAACGAGCAACTCGTCGACCGTGCCGACATCGTGATCGCCCTGTTCGACTCGCGGCTGGGCATGGCCACGACGGCGGCGGTGTCCGGCACCGCGGAGGAGATCGAACGCTCGCACGCCGCGGGCAAGCCGGTGCACGTCTACTTCTCCGACGAGCCCATCCCGCGGGACGCGGATCTCGGGCAGGTGCGGGCCCTGCGCGCGTTCCAGGAGCACCTGTCGAAGCTCGGCCTGCTCGGCACGTACGCCAGCCCGGAGGACCTCGGGCACCAGGTGCGGCAGGCGATCGAGGCCGACCTCGACCTGCTCGGTCTCGGTGCGCCGCCCCGCCGGACGAGCGGCCGGGAACACGCGGTGCTGCGCGCCCGGTACGACAGCGAGCGGGAGCAGTACCGGGACGACCGCGGGGCGGTGAAGTACCGGATCCGGCGGGAGCGACTGGTCGTCACCAACGCCGGGGCCGCGAAGGCCGAGCGGGTGCGGGTCAGCGTCGGCAGCCTCGCCGGTCAGGGGAACCCACCCCGGCTGTACGGCGACGAGGCCCCGGACATCGTGCCGCGTGGCGAGTTCTCCTGGCCGCTCATGGGCGCACTCGGCGACGGCCGCGCGTTCGCGGTGGTCATGCGCTGGAACGAGGGCGACGCCGAGTTCACCGAGACGCAGCACGTCTCCCGCTAGGGCGGCGCGGGCCTGGCCCTCCGCCGCCGTCAGCCGGCGATCATGTTGATGATGTCGTTGACCAGGGTGATGACGGGCAGGCCGACCCGCTGGAAGAGCGGGGTCGTCGCCGGCAGCGTCTCCGCGGCGTCGACGATGTCGGCGCCGATGCGCTGGAGCCGGGCTGCCCGCGGCGCCTCCGCGGTCGCCTCGCCGGTGAACGCCGCCAGGTCCCGGGCCACGCCGTCGGCGAGCCCGGGCGACAGCTCGGCCCGCAGCGCCTCGACGGCGGATTCGAGCTGAGCGAGCCGGGACGACAGCTCCGAGCCCTCCGCCCCGGCGCCGACGGCGAACGTTCCGATCCGGTTCTTGTGTCCCACCACCGAATTCGTGACCGAGCTGCCCTCGATGCTGATCCCGTCCTTGGTCACGTTCATCTCCTCGACTGTGTGGATGATCAGGTTCTGGCCCGCCGCACGGGTCGGCGCGGGCGGGGGTGCGAGCTGGGCCGGCCGTTCCGGCGCGGCCTCCGGCACGGCCAGCCGGAGGTCGCGCGCGAAGTCGGCGGCCGTCACGTAGCGGTCCTCGTCGCGCAGCGCGACGGCCCGGCTCAGGCACGCCATCAGCGGCAGCTCGACCGGCAACGGCCGGGCCCCGACCGGCCGGTCGGCGCGGTCGAGGTCGCCGAGATCGGTGCCGTAGGGCAGCGCGCCGTTCGGGTCGAGCATCTGGTACAGGACGACGCCGAGGGCGAAGACGTCGTCCGTCGGCCGCGAGCCGCCCTCGTCCTGCTCCAGCCGGCGCAGATAGCCCGGGCTGAGGTAGCCGGGCGTGCCGCCGCTGATCGGGTTGGCCGACCCGTCGTGGGTGCCGCGCCCCCAGTCGACGACGCTCACGGTGGTGTCGTCCACGATCAGGTTGCCCGGCTTGATGTTGCCGTGGGTGACCCCCCGCAACCGGAAGACCCGCTCCACCACGTCGCACGCCGCCGCGATCCACCGGACCAGCTTGTGCGGCTCGGTCGGCACGTCGCGCTGCATCCGGGCGATCTCCGCCAGCGAGCGGCCCTCGGCATGGTCGAAGAGGAACCAGTCACCCTCGCGCCCCACGTACCGGGGCACGCCGGTCACCGGCGTCCGGGACAGGTAGGTGAGGAACTCGTCGACCAGCTTGGCGGTCTCGTCGCCGGTCAGCGCCGACGAATCGGCCCGCGACCGGGCGCCGGTGTCGGCCCCCTGTGTCACCCGCTTCGCGGTGAACAACTGCCCCTCCCGCATGACCAGCCGGGTACGGCACGGTCCCAGCGAATACGTTCGCTGGGTCTCGTACTGGCTCGCGTGCAGGTGGCTCTCCTCGATGGTGAACCGCAACTGGGAGAACTGCCGTTCCGCGAAGTGCTGGACGTGCAGGTTGATGATCTCGTTCGCCCACCGGTACTGCTCGCGGTCGACCCGCAGCAGGCCGATCAGGAGGTAGCGATCGATCTGGTCCATGTGCCGAGCATCGAGTTCCCGCTTCAACTCGGCCGTCTCGCCGAGGTCGATGGCCCCCTGCGCCCGGTTGGCGAGCTGGACGAGCAGGTCGCGACCGTCCGGCCCCTCCGTCTCCAGCTTGACGATCCCGATCGTGGCGGCCGAGGTCTTCGCCATGGCGAGCCCGACCTCGCCGACCAGGCCGCGGGTGACCAGGCGGCGGCGGTCGGTCGTGAGGCGCAGGGCGACGTTCTTGCCGATGTGGTGGATGTGGTTGGGGTGGCCCTCCGTCAGCCGCCACACCTCCGCCCTCGCCTCGGGCAGGATGCGGGCCGTCCCGGCGAAGCCCTCCTCGAAGACCTGTTCCGTCGCCCGGCGGTCGAGGTAGCCGAGCGTCTCGGTCTGCAACTCGTCCTGCAGCGCGGTGCCGGCCAGCAGCGATTTCAGCGTGGCGCCGGTGCACGAGCCGCACAGCAGCAGGGCGACGGCACCGCTGTTGGCGATCGTCCGCAGGCTGGCCGCGACCGGGCCCAGCTCCTGCCGGGCGTGGAGATCCTTCAGCAGCTCCTGGATCTCGTCGAGGATGACGAGGAAACCCATCCGCTCGCCGCAGGCGGCACGCAGCCGCCGGCACCACCGGATGAACGCCTGCGCGTCGTCCGGCTCGGTCGGCGGCGGCGGGACCGGGTCGGTGAACCGGCCCTGCGCGGCGAGCGCCTCGGCGGCCGAGGCGATCGCGCGGCCGATGCGGCCCAACGGATGGACCCCCGACGGAAACGAGCTGACGTCCAGGTAGATGGGGAGCACATAGGGGATCTTCCAGGTCCCGGGCGGGCCGTCCGTCTCCAGCCACTGCAGCAGCGAGGTCTTGCCGACCTTCCGCGGACCGGTCAGGCTACGGATCGTGGCGTTGCGGGTGTGCGCCTCGCCGTACTCCAGACGCAGCTTCTCCAACTCGGCGTTGCGACCGAAGAACATGTCGCCGGTCGCGCTGACGTTCGGTGTGAACAGCGACCGGACCGGGTGGTCGTGCTGGTCGCCCACCTCGGGGGTGAGCTGCCGGACGATCTCGTCGCGGAGGCCGTCGGCGGTCTGGAAGGTCACGGTCAGGCTCACGTCGTCCGCGACGTCGTCCGCGCAGAACCCCTCGGTCCGCTGCTCCTCGGCACCCATCGGCCCGAGGTTGGTGGTCTGGCCGCCGAGCCGGACGCGCAGGTCCCGGACGTCGACGTGCGCGGTGAACTCGACGACCGCCTCGACCGGTCCGCCGACGATCCGGCTGGCGGCGAGCACGTTCACCTCGATCGCCCCGGTGGAGCTGCGCTGGTCGCGGGCGATCTGCTCCCATCGCCCGTACAGCCACTTGCCGACGGTGACCGCCGCCTCCTCGACCACCGGGGAGCCGAGACCGCCCTGCAGCGACCGGATCTGCCGCAGCGCCGTCAGCAGTTCGCTGCGCAGCCCCGCGTCGGTGGCCGGATCACCGACCTGCGGCAGCAGGTCGACGCAGCGCCGCCACAGCGCGGCGAGCCGGTGGACCGCCTGGGCGACGCCCGTCCCCTCGGTGAACCCGAGCAGCCGGTCGGTCAACGCCGCCAGCGGCGGCTCGACGCGCCCGATGTCGTCGTCCGCCTTGATCCGTTGGATCTCCCACAGGGTGGCGTTGATCTTCTCGCGGTAGACGGACCTGCGGTACTCGATGCTGCCGCGTTGGGCCTCCGCACGATCGCGGTCGCCCGGCGTCAGCAGGTGCCACTCGCGCTTGACCTCGAGAACCCGTTCCAGACCCTCCAGGTAGAGGGTGCGTTCGCAGAACGCGGTGAGGTCGTCGAGCATGGCCCGGCGGTCGCGGGCGTTCGGATCGAGCAGGCTGAACCGGGCCGCGAACGCGTCCTCGACGAGGCCGCACTCCTCGGCGACCCGTGCCCGGAGCAGCCGCAGCTCACGGTTGCGGTCGGCCGGCAGCCGGTCCGCCAGCCGGTCGAGGAAGTTCCGCAGCCGGACCGGGTCGTGGCCGGCGAAGTGGTCCACCAGCGCTTCGAGATCGTCGGGGCGCAGCTCGGGCGCGTGGGCCGCGCCGAGGGCCTCCAGCCGGTGCCGCTCGATCGCCCACGCGACCGCCTGCTCGCTGGTCAGCCGGGGCGTGAACAGCAGGTCGACGGCCCGCTGCACGAGGTCGTCGTGGCCGTGCTGGTTGGCGATCACCGCGGCGAGCGCGGCGGCGAACTCGGGACGGCCCGGCAGGGCGTCCTCGGCGCGGCGCAGCAGCGCCTCGGCGGCCGCGCGGGGGCGGTTCTGCAGATGCAGGAGCACGCCGGCCAGCCCGAACGCGTACGCGTTCGCCTCGGGCACGCTGGCCACGGAGAGTTCGGCGAGGTACCCGGTGGCCTGGTCCAGCTCCCCCGCCGCGTACGCGAGCTGGGCGAGCAGCAGCTTGCCCTGGACGCTGTAGGAGATCGACTCCGCGATGGCCCGGGCGTCCGACAACCGCCCGAGGCGGATCAGCGCGCCGGCCGCGTTGCGCGCCACCCCCAGATGGCGCGGCTGGATCTGCAGCGCCGCGCCGAATTCGGTCGCCGCCAGGGGCCAGTCCTCGTTGCGGGCGGCGCGGATCCCGGCGTCCACCGCCGGCCGGGCCGCGTCGTCGATGTCCATGAACTCGTCGCGCGGTGGGAACGGGGTGAGCACGTCGACCGCTCGGCTCTCCAGCCGCTTGATCTCGGCCGAATAGTCCGGCAGTTGGGCGAGGACCTCGACGGGCTCCCGGGTGGTCATGGATCGCACCAGCTCCTCGAGGGCGGACCGCCGTTCCCGTAGCGGTCTGCTCTCGGTCGGCCGGGCGCGCTTGCCCAGTAGTTGCCGCGCCTCGGCCGACGACGGGTTCTGCAGCAACGCGGCCTCGGCGTACCGCCGGCGCGCCGTCCCGTCGCCCCGCTTCCGGGCGAGCTTCGCCAGGGTCAGGTAACGGGTGTAGTCCGCGTCGTCCGCGTGCCGGCCCAGGATCGCTTCGAGCTGGGTCGCCCGGTCCCGACCGGTGGCCAGGGCCAGTGCCGGTGCGAGCAGGTCCCCGGCGAGGTCGAACCGCTCGAGGCAGTCCAGCACCATCGTCCACGCCCGCTGGTCCTCGCCGGCGAGCGCGAGGGCGCGGATCAGCTCGGCGTACGGATGCGCCGTCGGGGAGGGAAGCTCTTCGAACATCTCCTCGATCCGGGCCAGCAGCAGCCGTTGCCGGTCCGGCGGGGCGTCGGCCATCTCGGCACGCAGGGCCGAGCTGGCGACGATGAACCGGTGCGCGTCGGGGGCGCGCCGGAACGCCTCGACGGCACGCGACGCCGACGCCACCGCGGCCGGTGGGGCCGATCGGGGCGACGGGACGGAGCGCCACCCGGAATAGGCGACCGGCATCGGCAGCGGGCGTCCGAGTTCGGCGAAGAGCCGCTCCAGGGCGGCCCGCTGCTCGGGCAGGTACGTCCGGGAGGTGACCCGGGTGTGGTACTCGAAGGCGGCGCAGGCCGACTCCAGGTCGCCGAGCTGGGCGAAGGCGCAGCCGAGGTTCCATGCCGCGCTGGCCACCAGGTAGAGGCGATCCGACGTCTGCCGGTAGAGCGCCACGGCCTCCCCCGCCCGCCCGGTCAGCACCAGCGAGCCGAGGGCGTTGGGCAGCGCCAGGCCGAAGCCGGCGGCGACGGCGTCCCGCCACAGCGGCGCCGCGGCCGCCGGTCCCTGCTCGAGCTGCACCTGATGGGCCCGGTGGACCGCGGGCGGGGTGCCCGACGTGACCACGATGTCGGTGATCCATGGCGGCGGGGCGAGCGCGGGGCCGTCCGGCCGCGGCGGTCCGGGCGCGGCGGGCAGCCGGAGCCAGCCGCCCGGTTCGCTGTCCGGGTCGATGCCCGCGTCCCGCATCAGCCGTTGCAGGGTCAGCCACACCCGCGGCAACTCCGTCGGCCGGACGACGGACTCCATGCCCCGCAGGAGTTCGATCGCGTCCCGGGTGCGGCCGGCGTAGCTGAGTTCGGGCGCCAGCACCAGCACCGCGCTGAGCTGGCCCTCGGCCGGCAGGAACCGGACCAACGCCCGTAGCAGCTCCTCGGCCTGCGGCGCGGCCAGGACCTCCGCCAGGATCACCGGGGCGGCCGAGGGCGTCGCCTTGAGGGCCTGGCGCGCGAGCTCCACCAGGTAGGACGGGTCGTGCGGGTCGACGATGGCGGCGCGCACCTCACGGATCAGGTCGCGCGGCTGCGGAACCCGGGGCAGCGCCGTCGCCCCGGCCGTCGGTTCCGCCGCACCGTTCGGCCGCACCCGGCCGCCCGGCCGGTCGGCACTCATCCGCTGCCGCAACCGGTGCAGCTCGTCCACCGACGCGCCGAGGTCGGCCGCCGTCCGCAGGTGCTCCTCCGCGAGGTCGGCGGCACCGACCTCCACCGCGATCCGGGCCAGTTCGTAGTGGTGGCGCCAGTTCGCGGCCCCGGCCGCCGCGATCTCCGTGACCGACTCGCGGGCCTGGTCCAGCCAGCGCTGCTCCCGACAGATCCGCAGCAGCAGGAAGGCGCCGGGTGAGTGCGGGGCCACCCGCAGCAGGCGACGGATCCGGCGCAGCGCCGCCTCGGCCTGGCCCTGCTCGTACAGTGCCTTCGCGGCCTTCTCCTGCGCCTGCATGACGTGGTGCGGCACGGCCGGCGCCGCGGCGGTCGGCACCCACTCCGGCGCCAGCTCGCCGTTGACCCGGAGGAACTCGGTCAGCGCGGCGCGCTGCTCCGCCGGCACCCGATCCGCCATGAAGTCGACGAAGTACCTCAGCGCGCCGAGCGCCTCGGCGCGGCAGCCCACCGCGGCGTACGCACAGCCCAGGTTCCACGCCAACGTCGCGTTGCCGTAGAAGCGCTCCGCGCACTCGCGGTACAGCTCCAGACCCCGCACCGGTTCCCCGGCGACCACGTACTGCCCCACCGCCCAGCCGAGGGAGATGGCGGCGCCGGCGCGGGCGTCGTCGGCCAGTTCGGCCGCGGACGGGCGGGCGTCGTCGGTCGACGACGGGTTCGTCCGCGGGACGAGCAGGTAGGCGGCCGGCAGCGGCGCCGCCACCGTCAGGTCGGCCGGCGGGACGGGCGGCCGGCTGCGCCGCGCGGCCTCCTCGGCGCCCGCCTCGTCGCCGCGGGCACGCCGCACCTCGGCCAGCCGGTGCAGCAGCGCGGGGCGCTGCCGTGGGGGAAGGCCGGAGAGCAACGCCTCGACGAGCTCGCCGTCGGTGGCGAACCGGTCGATCACCAGGTCGACGATCTCGCCGGTGTCGGGCCGGCCGAGGCGGCGCACCAGCGCGAGCAGCTCGTCGCGGTCACCGTCGGCGACGGCCTGCTCGATCGCGGCGGACAGGGCGGACAGGTCGGACACGTCGCGGCGGCGCTTGAAGTCCGCCAGGGACGGGGTCGGCGGCGCGGTCGCCGCACCCGGGGTCGGTGCGGACCGGGCCCCGGTGTCGGTCGGGCCGTCGATCTCGGTCAGGTGGAACTCGGCGTCCTCGAACCGCTGTTCGTCGATGGCGATCCGGGCGGCCCGCAGGTGCGGGCCGGCGCTGCGGGCCCGGTCCGGGGGCATGGTGTCGATCCGGTTGTCGATCCGGGCGAGCCGCCGCCGCAGTTCCGCTCCACGCACCGTCACGGCGAGCAACTCGAGGCCGTCCCGGGCGTACCCGAGGTCACAGTCGGCGATGCCCTCGCCGATCAGCGCCGCGACCTCCTCCACCTCGGCGTCGTCCGGACAGCGGGCGGCGTATTCGAGGACGCGCTCGTGCAGGTCCTGCAACGGTGCCAGGGCCTCCTCGACCTCGGCCGTCGCGATGTCGAGACCCGCCAGCACGGCCGCCACCCGGCAACCCAGCTCGGGCGTGCCGGCGTGCGCGAGCGCGGCCTTCGCCACCGCCTCCGGGAGGCGCTCGCCGGCGGGCGGCGGCTCGGCCGCGGTGAGGGCGATGTCCAGGAGCTCGGCCAGCGGCGCGGGCAGACCGTGGCCGGGTACGGCGGGCGGCACGACAGCGCCCTGCGACAGCCGTCCCAGCTCGATCAACCGGCGTACGTGGTCCTGGATCTGTTCGGTCGCCCGCACCAGCAGCGGCCAGCGTCGACCGTTCGTCGGGATCGGCTCGCGCAGCGTCCGGTTGGCGATGGCCACCAGTTCCTCCGGGCGCTCACCGAGCAGGCCGGCATCGTGCGGCCGCCCGGCGCGGGCCGCCGCGACGACCTCGCGGACGGGCTTGACGAACAGCGCGCTGGTCACCTCGCGGTCGATCGCGCTCAGCCGGAACGCGTCGCGCTCCAGCGCGCCCAGCACCCGCTCCAGTTCCTGGCGCGCGGCCGCGCAGATCATCACCGGCGCGTCGCCGACCTGGTCGGTCAGCGCGGCGAGGGGGGCGTACACCTCCTCCGGCAGGTGCCGGCCGCCGTAGATGGAACCGTTGAACGGGCGCCCCAACCACGCCCTCGCGAACCAGTCGAGCAGCTGGCTGAGCTGGTGGTCCTCGGCGGCGTACGCCGTGTCGCACAGCCGGCCGAGCAGCCGCACCACGCGCGGTTCGGCGCCGTCGCGACGACGGTCGTCGGGAGTGACGATGGACGCGATCAGCGCGGCCTCCCGCGCCAGCAGGGCCGCCGCCACCGCGGCGTCGCGCAGGGTCGACGCCGGCACACGCCCCAGCCCGTCGTGCACGTCGGCCTCGACGACAGCGACGAGTGCCTGTGCCGCGACATCCGTCCGGGACGACTCCTCCTCCGTGATGCTCAAGATCACCCCCTGGCCCGCCGTAGGATGCCCCGACAACCGTCGACGCGACGCCCGCCGGTGCGCAAACCCTGCCACTGTGCTGCTGGTCGGCGAACTCGCACAGGCAGGATTCCGACAGTAATCCGCCTCCCGGCCACCGGGTGGGAGACGGTCCGTGGCCCGCAGCCACCCCGCGAACCCTACAGACAGGACGGTCGGCGCAGGACCCGTCGGTCGAGGGAGGACGGGTGGACGCCCGGCACCGGCCCGCCGCGATCGGGAACGACCCGACGCCCAGGGGTGGTGGGCAGGCCCGGGCGGTGGCTACGGTCGGGCCGGGCCCGCGCCACCGGGCTCCGGTCCGCCCGCCGGCGACCGCCCCGCCGCTCGTGAGAGGCGACGACGTGACCCTGTTGACGGCGTTGTCGGAGGCCCCGGACGACCCTCCGGACGCGGTCCGGGTGGCCGGCCGGTCGATCTCCCGGGCGCAGTTGCTCGCCCGCGCCACGGCGGTCGCCGACCGCATCCGCGGGCTGGAGCGGGTGGCCGTGCTGGCCACCCCGTCGCTGGAGACGGTGGTGGGGATCGTCGGCGCGCTGCTGGCGGACGTCACCGTGGTGCCGGTGCCGCCCGACGCCGGGCCGATGGAACGCGAGCACATCCTGCGGGACTCCGTCGCGGCCGCCGTGCTGGCCGCCGAGGGGGACGACGTCGACGGCGGCGGACTGCCGGTGATCCCCGTGTCACCGCACCTGGTCTCCTCGGCCAGCCACCCGGAGCCCGACCCGGGCCGGCCCGCGCTGATCCTCTACACCAGTGGGACCACCGGGCTGCCCAAGGGGGTGCTGCTCTCCCGCCGGGCGATCGCCGCCTGCCTGGACGGGCTCGCCGACGCCTGGGCCTGGAGTCCCGACGACCTGCTGGTGCACGGGTTGCCGCTGTTCCACGTACACGGACTGGTGCTGGGGCTGCTCGGGCCGCTGCGACACGGCAGCCGGCTGGACCATGTCGGACGCCCGTACCCCGAGCGGTACGCCGCCGCGGGCGGGACGCTGCTGTTCGGGGTGCCGACCGTCTGGTCCCGGGTCTGCGCCGACCCGTCGGCCGCTCGGGCACTGCGCCGGGCCCGGTTGCTGGTCTCCGGCAGCGCGGCGCTGCCCGCGCCGGTCTTCGCCGGCCTGCGCGCGCTCACCGGGCACCGGGTGGTGGAGCGGTACGGGATGACCGAGACCCTGATCACGGTGAGCGCCCGGGCGGACGGGCCCCGCGAGGCCGGTTGCGTGGGCCTGCCGCTGCCCGGCGTCCGCACCCGGCTGGCCGACGAGCACGGCGACCCGCTGCCCACGGACGGGTCGGCGATGGGTGAGCTGGTGGTCTCGGGTCCGACGCTCTTCGACGGCTACCTCAACCGGCCGGACGCGGACGCCGCCACCCGCACCGGCGACGGCTGGTACCGCACCGGCGACATCGCGACGATCGGCCCGGACGGGCGGCACCGGATCGTCGGGCGCGCCTCGACCGATCTGATCAAGAGTGGCGGCTACCGGATCGGCGCCGGGGAGGTCGAGGAGGCGCTGCTGGCCCATCCCGGGGTACGCGAGGCGGCGGTGGTGGGCGCCCCGGACCCGGTGCTGGGCCAGCAGGTGACCGCGTACGTGGTCGGCGACGGGGTGACCGAGACGGAGCTGATCGACTTCGTGGCCCGCCTGCTGTCGGTCCACAAGCGACCCCGCCGGGTGCACCTGGTGGACGCGCTGCCCCGCAACGCCCTCGGCAAGGTGCAGAAGACCCGGCTCGGGTGAGCGCAGCCCGATCGGGGCGGAACCCGGCTCCACGGCGAGTGCTGCCCGGTCGCTAGGAGCGCGCGGCGGCCGGCGGTCGCGGCGCCAGCGACCGCAGCGCCTCGCGGCGCAGCTTGCCGGTCTCGTCGCGGGGCAGCCGGTCGACCACCCGCCACACCCGGGGCACCTTGAACCCGGCCAGCCGGGTGCGGCAGTGCCGGTCCAGTGTGGCGGGCGCGTCGGCGGCGGCCAGCCCCTGCCCGGTCAGCTGCACCACCGCGCACACCCGCTCACCGAACTCCTCGTCCGGCACCCCGAGCACGGCCACGTCCTGGACCGCCTCGTGGGCCAGCAGAGCCGCCTCCACCTCGGCCGGGTAGACGTTCACCCCACCGGAGACGATGGTCTGGCTGTGCCGGCCGGTGAGGTAGAGGTAGCCCTCGTCGTCGACGTACCCCAGCTCGCCGTAGGTGTAGACGCCCGGGGCCAGGTGCGCCTCCCGGGTCTTGGCCGGGTCGCCGTGGTAGTGGAAGTCCTGCGCCGCGCCGCGGCGGAAGAAGACCCGGCCGACCCGGCCCGGCGGCAGTTCCGCGCCGTCCGGCCCGGCGATGAGGATCCGGGTCGGTGGCACGGCGCGCCCGACGCTGCCCGGCCGGGCGAGCCACTCGTCGGCCTCGATGAGGGTCACCACGCCGCCCTCGGTGGCCGCGTAGTACTCCACCACCACCGGGCCCCACCACTCGATCATGCGGCGCTTCACCTCCGGGCCGCACGGGCCGCCGCCGTGCCAGACCCGCCGCAGGCCGCCGCCGTGGAAGCGGCGGCGCACCGGCTCCGGCAGCCGCAGCAGGCGGACGAACTGGGTGGGCACCAGGTGGCACACGGTGATCGATTCGGCGTCGATCAGCCGCAGCGTCCGTTCCGGGTCGAAGCGTTCCTCGATCCGCAGCTCGCAGCCGCGCAGCAGGGGCAGCAGCGCGAAGTAGAGCTGCGCGGAGTGGTACCAGGGGCCGACCAGCAGGGCCCGGCCGGCGGCCGGCACCCTCAGCACCAGTCCGGCGTACGCCAGCAGCCGGCCCACCCCGGCCAGCGACTCGCCCTGCCGGAACACCCCGTTCACCACGCCCTTCGGCGCCCCGGTGGTGCCGGAGGTGTAGAGCATCACCGAGCCGCAGACCTGACCGTCCGGCTCCGCCGGGTCGGCGGCGGCGAGCAGCGGCTCGACGGCGGTGCAGCCGGCCGCCTCGGCGGCGCCGACGAGCAGCCGGACCGGGCACTCGCCGGGGCGCAGCGCGGCGGCGACGACGCCGGCCCGGGGCGCGTCCACCAGCACCGCGCGGCTGCCCGAGTCGGTCAGGATGTGCCGCAGCTCCGGCGCGGTGAGATGCCAGTTCACCGGGACCACGCGCAGCCCGCCGTGCAGGCCGGCGAGGAGCGCCTCGAACACCTCGACCCGGTTGCCGACCACCACCGCCACGGTGTCCCCGGTCGACAGGCCGCACCCGCGCAGCACCCGCAGCCACCGGTTGACCCGGTCGTTCAGCGCCCACCAGTCGAGGCGGCGGTGCCGGTCGGCGAGCGCCGGCTCCCCGGCCCGGTCGCGGACCAGCTCGTCGAGGAGTCGGGCCACGATCAGTCCAGCAGGTCCGGCTCGGCGCGGACCACGTCGTCGTAGAGCGGCCGGAAGTTCAGCCGCCCCAACGCCGGCGTGCCGATGGTGGCCCGGGTGGCCCGGGCGTCCGCCGGGTCGACCGGCACCGGCCGACCGGCCGCCTCCGCGAGCAGCTGCACCTGGCAGCAGCGGTCCATCGACACGAACCACCAGGCCGCCTCGGCCACGCTGCCGCCGACGGTGAGCAGGCCGTGGTTGCGCAGGATCACCGCCTTGCGGTCGCCGAGCGTGCCGGCGATCCGCTTGCCCTCGGCCGGGTCGAGCACCACCCCGGAGTAGTGCTCGTGCACCTCGTGGTCCTCGAAGAACGCGCAGGCGTCCTGGGTGATCGGGTCGAGCGCCCGGCCCAGGGTCGACCAGGCCCGGCCGTACGTGGAGTGGGTGTGCGCCGCGGCGACGACGTCCGGGCGGGCCAGGTGGATCTGCGAGTGGATCGCGTACCCGGCCGGGTTGATGGTGCCGGTCCCCGCCACCACGGTCCCGGCGTGGTCGACCAGGAGCAGGTCGCTGACCCGCACCTGGCCGAAGTGCTGGCCGAACCGGTTGATCCAGAAGTGGTCCGGGCGGATCGGGTCGCGCGCGGTGACGTGCCCGCCGGCCCCCTCGTCGAAGCCGAGCCGGGCGAAGATCCGCAGGGTCGCGGCGAGCTGCCGCTTGCGGTGCTGCCGCTCCTCCTCGGGCGACCGCTCGGTGCGCGGAGCGTTCATGTCGCGCACGGTAGCCGCTGCCACGACGCGTGGCTACGGTGTCGCTCGTGGACCTGAACGACAGTGCCGAGCAGGCCGAGTTCCGCGCCGGGCTGCGGGCGTGGCTGCGCGAGCGGCTGCCCGAGCCGACGCCCGACCCGACGCCGCCGGACCCGGGCGCCCTGCGGGACTGGACGAAACAGGTGCACGCCGCCGGCTACGCCGGCCTGACCTGGCCGGTGGCGTACGGCGGGCGCGGCCTGTCCCCGGTGCACCAGGGGATCTTCGCCGAGGAGTGCGCGCTGGCCGGCGCCCCGGACCAGCTCAACGTGATCGGGCTGAACATGGTCGGCCCGACCCTGATCCGGTACGGCACCCCGGCCCAGCAGGAGCGCCACCTGGCCGCGATCCTCACCGGCGAGCACCTCTTCTGCCAGGGTTTCTCCGAGCCGGAGGCCGGCTCCGACCTGGCCGCCGTCCGCACCGCCGCGCGGCGGGTGCCCGGCGGCTTCGTCGTCGACGGCGAGAAGCTCTGGTCCTCGTACGCCCCGCTCGCCGACCACTGCCTGCTGCTGGCCCGGACCGGGCCGGACGGGCCGCGGCACCGCGGCCTCACCTGCTTCCTGCTCGACATGCGGGCGCCGGGGGTGACGGTGCGGCCGCTGCGCCAGCTCAACGGGGCGGCCGAGTTCGGCCAGATCCTGCTCGACGGGGTGCCGGTCGGGGACGACCGCGTGGTCGGCGAGGTCGACGAGGGCTGGGCGGTGGCGATGACCACGCTCGCCCACGAGCGCGGCACCTTCGGCATCACCCTGAACGCCCGGCTCAGCGTCCAGTTCGACCGGTTGCTGGCGACGGTGCGGGCCACCGGTCACGCCGGCGACCCGCTGGTCCGCGACGAGGTGGCCCAGCTGCACGTGGAGCTGCAGGCGCTGCGCTGGACCGGCTACCGGGCGCTGACCGGGTTGCAGCGCACCGGTGAGCCGGGCCCGGAGAGCGCGGTGCTCAAGCTGCACTGGTCGCACGTGCACCAGCGGGTCTGCGACCTGGCGGTCCGGTTGCTCGGCGCCGGCGCGACGCTGGACGGGCCGGACGCGTACTGGGCCGGCTACTGGCCCGGGCAGTTGCTGCGCAGCCGGGGCAACACCATCGAGGGCGGCACCTCGGAGATTCTGCGCGGGCTCATCGCCGAGCGGGTCGCCGGCCTGCCGCGCTGGCGCTGACGAGGGGGCGGGATGGAGTTCGGCTTCACCGAGGAGCAGCGGCACCTGCGGGAGGTCGCCCGTGGCTACCTCGCCGAGCGCTACCCGGCGGAGCGGGTGGCCACGCTCGCCGACGGCGCCGGGCACGCCGCCGACGGCTGGGCGCCGCTGGTGGACCTGGGCTGGCGGGACGCCGACCTCGGCCTGGTGGAGCGGGCGGTGCTGGCCGACGAGTCCGGCTACGCGCTGCACCCGGTGCCCTGGTGGAGCACGCTGAGCGCGAACCTGCCCGGCACCGCGCCGGCCACCTTCGGCTGCCACGACGACGACTGCGCGACGCTGGACGCCGCGCACCGGCGCAGCGCGGTGCGGGCGGTCACCGGCCCCGGCGGTGGCTGGCGGGTGTCGGGCGTGAAGCGGCTCGTCCCCGACCTGGCCGCCGCCGACGACGTGCTGCTCACCGCCGGCACCGCCGAGGGGGTGGCGCTGTTCCGGGTCCGGCGTGACGAGGTCGGGGTGACCGTCGTCGACCGCGCCGGGCTGGACGGGCTGCGCCGGCCGGCCGACCTGAGCTGCGACGGCACCCCGGCCGAACCGGTCGCCGACGTCGCCGCCACCCCGGCGGCGCTGCGCCGGCTGCGCTGGCGGGCACACACCCTGCTGGCGGCCGAGGCGCTCGGGGTGGCCCGCCGGGCGTACGACCTGGCCGTCGCGCACGCCCGGACCCGCACCCAGTTCGGCCGGCCGATCGGGGCGTTCCAGGGGGTCAGCTTCCGGGTCGCGGACAGCTACGTGGCCGTCGAACTGGCGCACTCGCTGGTCTACCGGGCGGCCTGGCTGGCCGGCCGGGCCGACGAGCAGCCGACCGAGGCCGTGTCGGAGGCGGTCGCCGGCGCGCTGGTCGCCGCCCGCGACGCGGCGGTACGCGGCTGCGAGCACGCCATCCAGGTGCTCGGCGGGATCGGGATGACCTGGGAGCACCCGGTGCACCGGTGGTACCGGCGGGCGCTGTGGGCGCGCGCCTTCGACGCGTCGTCGGCCCGGCACCGGGCCGACCTGGCCCGAACCCTGCTCGGGAGCTGACGTGCTGGGCGAGCTGCTGCCGGCTGCCGTGCGGGTCGCCGAGCGGCCCGACGACGACCCGGCCGCCGTACCGCTGGCCGAGGAGGCGGCGGCGGTGGCCCGGGCCGGCGCGGGCCGGCGCGGCGAGTACCTCACCGGGCGGGCGTGCGCGCGGCGGGCGCTGGCCCGGTTCGGGGTGCCGCCGGTGGCCATCCCGACCGGTCCCGACCGCGCGCCGCGCTGGCCGGCCGGCTTCGTCGGCAGCATCACCCACTGCCGCGGCTACCGGGGCGCCGCCGTGGCCCGCCGCGCCGACCTGCTCGCCGTCGGCGTCGACGCCGAGCCGCACCGGCCGCTGCCGGCCCGGGTGGCCGAGCGGATCCTGCTGCCGGCGGAGCGGAGCTGGTTGCGCGGGCAGCCGCCCGGCAGCCACCTCGACACGGTGTTCTTCTCCGCCAAGGAGAGCGTCTACAAGGTCTGGCACCCGCTCACCGGGCGCTGGCTCGGCTTCCGCGACGCCCTGGTCCGCCTCGACCCGGCCGGCGACGTCGCGCCGGCCGGCGGCCTGGCCGGCACGTTCACCGTGGACCTGCTGGTGCCGGCCCCCGACTGCCTGCGCGGGATCACCGGCCGGTTCCGGATCGGCGACGGGCTGGTGCTCACCGCGGCCACGGTGGCCGCGTGATCCCCGCCCCGGAACGGGTCACCCCGGCCTGGCTGACCGACGCGCTACGGGCCAGCGGCGCGGCGGCGGACGGCGCCCGGGTCACCGACGTGGCGCCCGCGCCGGTGGGCGGCGGGAAGCTGTCCCGCTGCCTCCGGCTGCACCTGCGCTGGTCGCCGTCCGGGGCCGGACCGGACACGGTGATCGGCAAGTTCGCCGCCGCCGACGAGCGCACCCGACGCACCGGCACCGACAGCGACGCCTACCGCCGGGAACTGCTCTTCTACCGCCGGCTCGCGCCGGCCGTGCCGATCCGGGTGCCACGCTGCCATCTCGCCGCGGCGGCGCCGGGGACCGGCGAGTTCGTGCTGCTGCTCGGGGACGCCGCCCCGGCCCGCCCCCGGGACCAGGTGTGCGGGGCCGCGCCGGACGACGTCGCCCTGGCGCTCGGCGAACTGGCCCGGTTGCAGGCGCGGTTCTGGGGCGGGGCGGGGCTGTCCGGTCAGCAGTGGCTGCCGGTGCCCGGCCCGGCGGCCGACCGGCGGCGGGCCGCGGCGTACCGGGTGACCGCCGACGGGTTCCTGGCCCGGTTCGGCGAACGGCTGTCGCCCCGGGCCCGGGCGGTGGTGACCGGGCTCGCCACCCGGGTACGCCGCTGGGCCGCCGCGCACCAGCCCCCGTACACCCTGCTGCACGGCGACTTCCGGCTGGACAACCTGCTCTTCGGTGACGCCCCCGGCACCGCGCCGCTGACCGTCGTGGACTGGCAGACCGTGGCGGTCGGGCCCGGCCCGAGCGACGCGGCGTACCTGGTCGGCGGCGCGCTGCCGGTGGGCGTGCGGCGGAACCGCGAGGAGGAGCTGCTGCGGCACTACCGGCGGGCGCTGGCCGTTGCCGGGGTGTGCTGGGGCGAGGCGGAGTGCCGCCGCGCGTGGCGGCTCGGCGCCCTCGCCGGGGTGCACATGACCGTGGTCGGGGCGATGCTCGTCGCGGCCGACGCCGCGAGCGACGACATGTTCGTGTCCCTGGCCGAGCGGCACGCGGCCCACGCGACGGATCTGGAGGCGTTCGATGTCCTCGACCAGGACCGGTGAGGAAGCCCTGCCCGACGAGGCGTTCGGGCCGCCGCCGGCCGACCCGCCGGCGTACTGGCAGGAGAGCTGCTACTTCGTGGCGCACCGGCCGGACCGTCCGGGCGACGTGCTGATCCTGAACCTCACCAGCCACCCCGGCCGGGACGGCTTCGACTGCCTGCAGATGAGCCGGATCGACGGGCGGTTGCGGTTCGCCCGCTTCACCCGCCGGTACGGCGACGACCCGCGCACCACGGCGGTCGGTCCGGCCCGGGTGGACGTGCTCCAGCCGTACCGCCGGGTGCGGCTGGCCGTGGCGGCCGGAGCCGCACCGGTCGGCTTCGACCTGACCTGGACCGCCCGGACCCGGCCGTACCTGCTGCCCCGCGGGTCGATGTCGGCGCGCGGCCGGCTGGTGTGGGACCAGCGCCACCTGTTCCAGTCCGGCTGGTTCGACGGCTGGTACTCGGTCGACGGCGAGCAGCGGCCGGTGCGCCGCTGGTGGGGGCAGCGGGACCACTCCTGGGGCGTCCGCGACCACGCCCGCGTGCCGCTGTGGATGTGGCTGGCCGTGCAACTCGGCGACGGGATGTTCGGCGTCTGGTGCTGGGAACGGCCGGACGGTGGCCGGGCCTACTGCGAGGGCTGCTGGGCCCCGGCCGGCGACCGGGAGCCGGTGCCGGTCACCGGCTTCCGGCACCGGCTGCACTGGACCGGGGCGGACGGCCGGCCGGTCGGGTACGGGCGGGCCGGCGCGCCGGTGCACGGCCTCGCCGGCCGGGTGGAGTTCGACCTCGCCGACGGCGGGCGGATCGGGGTGACCGGCAGCGGCGGGTGGAACGCCCGCTACGGCCGGCGCGGGGGCGGGCAGCACCACCTCGCGGTGGTCACCGACGACGGCCGGCGGGGCACCGCGATCTACGAGATCACCGGCTCGGACCACCACCACTTCTTCCCCGGCGGCGCCCGGTGACCGGGCCGCTGCACGGGCTGCGGGTGCTGGAGCTGGCCACCGGGGTGGCCGGCCCGTACGCCGGCCGGCTGCTGGCCATGCTCGGCGCCACCGTGGTGAAGGCGGAACCGCCCGGCGGCGACCCGGCGCGGGACCTGCCGGTCGACGGCGGGGGGCAGCACCGCCCCGGCCCGGTCTTCGTGCACCTCAACGCCGGCAAGCGGCTGGTCGGCCGGGAGGTGCTGCCGGCGGCGCTGGGCTGGGCGGACGTGGTGCTCGACGACGGGACGCTGCCGCCGGTGGACGGTCCGCTGGTGGTCACCGTGACCTCCGGCCTGGACACCGGCGAGGAGCTGCTGGTGCAGGCGGCGTCCGGGCTGCTGGCGGTGAGCGTGGACGACGACGGCGTGCCGCACCGGTTCCCCGGCTGGCAGTCGCAGTACCTGGCCGGAGCGTACGCGGCGGCGGCCGCGCTGGCCGGGCTGGCGCGCCGGGCCGGCGGCGCCCGGGTGAGCTGGCTGGGGGCGCTGCTGACCGCGTTCGAGGCGCAGGGCGCCGGGCTGCTCTACACCGCCAGCTCCGGCCGCCCGGACGACCCGGACGAGGCGCGCCGCAACGCCGGGCACCTGGCCCGCACCTTCCCGTCCGGAGTGTTCGCCTGCGCCGACGGGCAGGTGGTGCCCGGCACCGTACGGGCGGAGGACTGGCTGCGGCAGTGCGCCGTGTACGGCCGCCCCGACCTGCCGTACGACGAGCGGTTCGTCTGGGCGCACCGGTGGCGCAACCGGCGGCTGCTCGCCGCCGAGCTGCGCCCCTGGTACGCCGCGCGCACCCGGGCGGAGATCTTCCGGGCCGCGCTGGACGCCGGCTGGGCGGCGGCGATGGTGCTCACCGCGCGGGACGCGCTCGCCGACCCGCACCTGGCCGAGCGGGGCTTCCTCGCCCCGCTGACCGGGGCCACCGGCGGCCGGGTGGCGGCGCGCCCGTGGCGCAGCCGGCTGCTGCCCGAGCAGCTGCCGGTCCGCCTCGCCGACCCGGGCGGGGACACCGGTTGGTTCCGCCCCGGCCGGCCCCGGTCGGCGGCGCCGCCCCGGCCGCCGGAGCTGTCCCGGGTGCGCGTGCTGGAGCTGACGCTGGCCTGGGCCGGGCCGCTCACCGGCCGGTTCCTCGGCACGCTCGGCGCGGACGTGGTGCGCGTCGAGGTCGGCAACCGCCCGGACGGCTGGCGGAGCCGGCACCGGTGGCGCGAGCTCGGCGTGCCGGCGCCCGACGGGGCGGACCCGGACGACTGCACCTGGGACGCCTCCGCCCAGTTCAACAGCCTGAACCGGGGCAAGCGCGGGATCTCGGTGGACCTGGCCACCCCGGCCGGCGCCGACGTGTTCCGGGACCTGGTCGCGGTGGCGGACGTGCTGGTGGTGAACATGACCCACGACGTGCTGGAGAAGCGGGGCGTGGCCGACGACGTACGCCGGCAGGTCGAGCGGGGGCTGGTGGTCGTCACCATGCCGGCGCTCGGCGCGACCGGGCCGTACCGGTCGATGGCCGGCTACGGGATGCTCACCGAGGGGATGGGCGGCTTCGCGGCCCGCTACGGTTCGCCCGCCGAGCCGGCCGCGGTCAGCCCGGTCTACTACCCGGACGCGGTGGCCGGGGTGCACGGCGTGGTCGCCGTGCTGGCCGCGCTGGCCGGGCGGGCCCGGCACGGGCGGGGTGACTGGCTCGACCTGTCCCAGCAGGAGACGCTCTGGTTGCAGCTCGGCGAAGGGCTGGTGCTCGCCGCCCGGGAGGGCCGGGACCCGGCGCGCCTCGGCGACGCCGAGCCGGGGGTGCCCTGCTCGGGCATCGTCGCCACCCGGGACGGGCACGTCGCGTACGTCGACCGGCGGCCGGGCTCGACCGCGACGCCGGCGGCGGTGGCCGGCTGGGCCGCCGCCCTGACCAGCGCCGAGGTGCTGGCCCGGCTGCGGGCCGAGGGGGCCGCCGCCGAGCCGGTGGCCGACCTGCGCCGCCGGTACGCCGACGGGACGCTGCACGCCGCCGGGCTGGTGGAGGAGGGCGACCATCCGGTCGCCGGCCGGCGGGCGCACCTCGCGCTGCCGGTCCGGCTGGCCGGCGACCCGCTGCCGCCGCCCCGGCCCGCTCCCCTGTTCGACCAGCACACCGACGAGGTGCTCGCGGAGTGGCTCGGCTACGACGCCGACCGGATCCGGGCGCTGCGCGAGGCGGAGGCGGTCGGCACCCGCCCGCGTCAGCCACGCCGCCGCTCACCCAGCGGCACCGGCCGCCGCTGACGCCGCGCCTGAGGGGCGCAACTCCCCGACGTCGCGGCCCGACTGAGCCTCGCGAGCGAGGAGACAACCTCCCGGAAGTCGCTGCCTGCCCCGAGCCCGGAGGGGACAACTTCGCCGAAGTCGCTGCCTGCCCGGAGCCCGCAGGGGACAACTTCGCCGAAGTTGCTGCCTGCCCGAGCCGGCGGGAGGGCGACTTCCGCGATGTGCGGCGGATCCTGCGCTCCGGCGCGACGAGCAGACGGGCGCGGCGACCGGGCCTGACGACTCAAGGCGTTCCTGGGGACCGGGCGAGCGGTCCCGCCGCCTCCAGGGGGGTTGGAGGGCGGCGGGACCGGTCGGCGGGGTCAGCCGGCGACGGGCTCGGCGTCGGTCCAGTGCAGCACGCCCTCGGACCAGACGTAGCGGGCCTGGGCCCAGCGCATCACCGAGGCCGCGTCGGGGAAGAAGCCCGAGCCCTTGAAGTTGGCGCTGGTGTTGCAGAGCACCGGGACGCCGGTGAGCCGCTCGTACGCGGTCAGCAGCCGGTGCATCGTCGGGTTGTCGGTGTCCACGGTCTGCAACCGGGCGCTGCCGTCCAGGTGCACCACCGCCGGGATCCGGTCCTTCCACTCCGGACGGACGGAGTGGTCGAAGAGCATGTACGGGTCGCGGGTGCCCGGGCTGAACACCTCGGGGGCCCGGTCCTGCAGGCAGATCGGGGCCACCGGCCGGTACCACTCCCGCCCCTTCATGGCGTTGAGCCGGTCCTTCATGGCCGGGCTGGTGGCCGGGGCGATGATGCTGCGGTGCCCGAGCGCGCGGGGGCCCAGCTCGGCCGGCCCGTGCACCACGACCACCGGCTCGCCCTGCTCCACCAGGAGCTTGGCGAGCTCCTCGAGCTCACAGGGGCGGCTGGACCAGCCGGCCGGCACCCGCCGGGTCGGCGTCACCGGCGGGCCGGCGAAGACCGACCAGCGCAGCGCGGAGCGCCCGGTGGTGCGGATCATCTCCACGCAGGCCGCGCCGATCGCCGAGCCGGCGTCGTTGGGGAACGGCGGCACCCAGACGTCGGCGAAGAGGCCGCTGGCGCGCAGCCCGGCGTTCCACTTGATGTTCAGGGCGCAGCCGCCGGAGAGGCAGATCGGCAGGCCGTCCAGCTCGGGCAGCTCGGCGAGCTTCTGCTTGAGCCCGTCGACGAGCACCCGGAACAGGTGTTCCTGGAAGGAGGCGAGCAGCGCGGCGTCGGAGAGCCCCAGGGCGACCGCCTCCTGCTGCACCCGCCGGCTCCACCCGTACGACTTGATGGCCCGGTCGATCGGCAGCATCGTCGCGGTGACGCCCTCCATCAGCTTGATGGCCTCCTCGGAGGGCGGGTCGAGCGAGGCGTACGCCATCGCCTTGCCGGAGACCGGGAGCAGCGCCTCCATGCCCGGGCCGGGGTTCGAGGCGAGCCGCCGCGAGTGGTCGACCCGGAACGGGCCGAAGTGCGACGCGAAGATCGGGTAGATGCCGCCGGAGACCTCCGCCACCGGGCCGTACGCCCGCACCGCGCGCCGCCGGGGGTCGTAGTGGTAGAGGTTCGGCGCCATCCCGCCGTCCCAGACCAGCATCAGCGCCGGCTCCTCCCGGGCGGCGACGTCGCTGGTGCAGTAGCTGGCGAAGGCGTGGTCAGTGGCGTGGCTGAAGCTGCGGAAATCCGTCGGCTCGGGGCCGAAGAGCGGGCTGGTGCCGACCCGCCCGTCGAGCAGCCGGGGCGAGTCCGCCGGCGCGTCGTCGTAGCCGGCCACCTCGACCGGCCGGGCGGTCCCGGCGTCGTCGATCACCTCGACCCAGCTCTCGTTCTCCCGGCCCCGGGCCCAGCCGTCGATGACCACGCTGCTCAGGTCGGCCGGGCAGACCCCGGCGTCGCGCAGCCGCGCGGTGATGTCGGCGGACCGGTTGAAGGTCGCGTGCCGCTCCCGGTTCTCCAGCTTCTCCGCCTCGACCGAGAGCAGCAGCCGGTCGCCCTCCACGATCGCGAAGCCGCCGTCGTGGGTCATCTTGAGCCCGCAGATCAGGGGGTGTGCAGACATCGCTTCTCCTCCCGGCGCGACCGGTCGGCGGCGACCTGGGTCGTGGTGGAACATAGGCGCGGCGCTGTCGGGGCGACAAGGCGCGCAGAACCGCGCGGGGCCCGGGCGAGTGGCGCGACTCCCCAGTTGAACGGCGCTCCGGTCGGCGGCGACACTGCCAGGCGTGCCGGAGCCGGTGAGTTTCTCCAGGGACGTGCTGCCGCTCTTCCGCGAACTGGACCTCGAGATGCCGCACGCCTTCGACCTGTCCGACCACGCCGACGTCTGCGCGTGGGCCGAGGCCATCCACGAGCGCCTCGCCGACGGCTCGATGCCGTGCGACGCGCCCTGGCCGGACGAGGACGTGGCGCTGTTCCGCCGCTGGATCGACGAGGGCCGCCACCCCTGACGGGTTGGGCCGAGCCGGCGGGTCGGTCGGTCAGGCGCGGCTGAGCAGCGGGCGGGACCGCCGGTCCAGCAGCCCGCCGAGCGCCGGCGTCGCCCCGGCCGACCAGGCCGACAGCACCCGTTCGACGGCGGCGAACTCCGACTCCAGCACGGACAGTCCCGCGGTGGGCACCGCCGCCCCGAGCGCGACCAGCAGCGGGCGCAGGTAGCTCTCCACCGCGTGCCGGTGACCGCGGTCGGCGGCGGTCATCATCGGCACCGCCACCGTGCCGGCCAGGCCGTGCCGGGGCAGCAGGTCCAGGAAGAGCTTCAACAGCCCGGTGTAGCTGCCCTTGTAGGTGGGCGAGGCGACCAGCAGCAGCGTCGCGCCGGTCACCGCGGCGTACGCCTCGCGCACCGCGGCACACCGGTCCTCGGCCACGATCAGCCCGGCCGGCAGCTCGGCGAGGTCGACCAGGGTCGGGGCGGCCAGCTCGACCCCGGTCTCGGCCAGCCGCTCGCGCAGCAGGTCCGCCGCCGCCAGCACCACGCCCCGGGTGCGCGACCGGGGCCTCGGGTTGCCGACCAGGACGGTGAAGCTGACCGGGCCACTGTCGACAGACGTCATTGCCACACATTGGCACGGCCCGACGCGGCGCTGCTACGTTCCGCGACATGGCTGACCACGGCGACCCGCCCCGGCTGGAGGTCCGTGGCCTGCGTCCCGACGAGCGGCGGCTGGCCGGCGGGCTGACCGCCCGGGCGATGCGGGACAACCCGACCACCCGGGCGATGTGCGGCCCCGACCCGTTCGACCGGCTGGCGCACATGCAGCCGATCTGGACCGCCTTCTTCCACCGGCCGCCGGGCCCCGCCGTCGGCGCGTTCCACCGGGGGTGCCTGGTCGGCGTCGCCGGGGCCACCCCGCCGGGCGCCTGCGTCGGCGCCACCTACGGCCCGCGCGCCACGGCGGTGGCGGGCGGGCCCGAGCCGCCGCCCGGCGACCCGGCCCGCGCCGACTACGTGCAGGCGACGTACGCGGTCAACGACCTGCCGGAGCCGCACTGGCACCTGGGTCCGGTGGCGGTGGAGCCGGGGTTCCAGGGCCTGGGCGTCGGCGGGCGGCTGGTACGCGAGCTGATCGCCGTGATGGACGCCGACGGGCGCGACTGCTGGTGCGAGACCGACACCGGGGCCAACGTCCGGTTCTACCGGGCACTGGGCTGGCGGGCGGTGCGCACCGTACGGGTCATCGGGATTCCGCTGTGGTTCCTGCACCGGCCGGGGCCGCGTCCGGCGCCGGCGGCGGAACCAGCGTCCGCAGCTCGGCGAACGGATCCAGACCCAGCGACACCCGGCCGATGAACTCCCGGGCCTCGATCGGCGAGTAGGGCTGCATGAAGCCGCCCGCCCGCACGTCCCGGTAGAGCCGACCGAGTGGGTGCCCGGTGAGGTACGACCCGCCGCCGACCACGGTCATCGCCTGGTCGACCACCTCCGCCGCGGCCCGGTTGACGATGAGCTTGGTGCACTGGTAGTCCATCACCGCCCGGTGCACGGCGGCCATGGTCAGCTCCTCCTCGGGCAGCGCCAGGAACTCGTCCATCGCCTCGCAGGTGCGGCCCAGGGTGGCCCGGGCGGTGGCCAGCGCCACCTCCATCTCGGCCAGCTGCACCTGCACCGCCGGGCGCTCGGCCAGCAGCTGGTCGTACGGCTTGCGCTTGCGGCTCCGGGCGGTCGTCACGGTGAGCTCGCGCGCCGCCTCGGCGATGCCCAGGTACGCCCCGACGAGCGGGAAGTTCACCGCGACCAGACCCGGCCACATCGCCGTGGTCGGCTCCCCCACCCGGCCGCCGAGCTGCACCATGTCGGCCGGGACGAAGCAGTCGGTGAGCACCACGTCGTTGCTGCCCGAGCCGCGCATCCCGACCGCGTCCCAGTTGTCCAGCACGGTCAACCCCGGGGTGCCGCGCCGGATCACCGCGCTGCCCATCCGGTACCAGCCGGCGCCGTCGGGCACCCGGACGAAGACGGTGAACGCGTCGGCGACCGCCGAGTTGGTGGCGAAGGTCTTGTGCCCGCTGATCAGGTAGCCGCCGTCGGCGGGCCGGGCCTCGGTGGTGGGGAAGGAGAACGCCCCGCCCGGCTCGGTGCCGGCGTGCGACATCACCAACCGGCCGCGGCCCAGCAGCTTGACCAGGATGCGCAGCTGGGCGGTGAACGGCCCGTCGTCCGCCGACCGGCGCAGCGTGCGGCTGATGTCGAAGGTGAAGCCGAGGTGCATGTTCGCGGCGATGGCGGTGGCCGGGCAGCCGCGGGCCAGCCGGGACACCGCGACGGTCATGTCGTGCAGCGAGTCGACGCCGAGCCCGCCGGCCTCGGCCGGGGCGGTGGCGGCGAGGAAGCCGCTGGCCCGCATCGCGTCGAAGTTCTCCCGGACGAAGGTGTTCTCCGCGTCGTGCCGGGCCGCCCGGGTGGCGAAGTCCGCCGCGTGTTCCTCGGCCAGTTCGACCATCCGGGCACCGGCCGGGGTCCTCGCCGACAGCGGTCGGGTCATGGCGTACCTCCATCGACTCAGCACGCGGGCGAGTCGGACCCTACGGACCGCCCGCCGGAGGGCGCAACGAGCGCCGTTGCCGCCGGCGGACCGCGCATTGCGCGCCCTTGCCGCGCCGGAGGCCCGCCACCGATAGTGCGGGGCGTGGACGCAGTGGACGGTTTCGTGCCCTGGCCGGAGGAGTTCGCCCGGCGCTACCGCGCCGAGGGCTACTGGCGGGGCGAGACGCTCGGCGCCATCGGTCGGGAGGTGCCGGACCGGGACCGGACCGCGCTGGTGCACGGCGAGCGGCGGTGGAGCTACGCGGAGCTGGACCGGCGGGCGGACCGCACGGCGGCCGGCCTGGTGGCGCTCGGCATCCGCCCCGGCGACCGGGTGCTGGTGCAGCTGCCCAACGTGGCGGAGCTGGTGCAGCTCTCCCTGGCGCTGTTCCGGCTCGGCGCGCTGCCGGTGTACGCGCTGGCGCCGCACCGGATGGCGGAACTCGGCCACCTGGCCGCGCTGACCGGCGCCCGCGCCTACGTGGCGCCGGACCGCTTCGCCGGCTTCGACTACCGGCCGCTCGCCGCGGAGCTGCGCGCCGCCAGCCCGGCGCTGGAACACGTGCTGATCGTCGGCGAGCCCGGCGAGTTCCGGGGGCTGTCCGAGGTGGACAACGACCCGGTGGCGCTGCCCGGGCCGGCGCCCGGCGACATCGCCTTCTTCCTGCTCTCCGGTGGCACCACCGGCTTGCCGAAGCTGATCCCCCGCACCCACGACGACTACGCCTACCAGCTGCGGGCCTGCGCCGAGGCGCTCGGCGTGGACGAGCGTTCGGTCTACCTGGCGGCGCTGCCGGCGGCGCACAACGCGGCGCTGGGCTGCCCCGGGGTGCTGGGCACCCTGGCGGTGGGTGGCACCGTGGTGCTCAGCCCGACGCCGAGCCCGGACGACGCGTTCGGCCTGATCACCGCCGAGGGCGTCACCTTCACCACCCTGATGCCGCCGCTGCTGCCGGTCTGGGTGGACCTGGCCCCGCTGCTGGAGGTGGACCTGCGCCCGGTGCTGCTCCAGGTCGGCGGCGCGAACCTGCAACCCGAGGTGGCGTACCGGGTGATGGCGGCGGGCTGCCGGCTCACCCACTGGTTCGGCATGGCCGAGGGAGTCCTCAGCTACACCCGGCTCACCGACCCGCCGGACGTGGTGGCGCACACCCAGGGCCGGCCGCTGGCCGCCGCCGACGAGTACCGGGTGGTCGACGCCGACGGCGTGGACGTGCCCCCCGGCGAGGTCGGCGAGCTGCTCGTCCGGGGGCCGTGCACGCTGCGCGGCTACTACCGGGCGGAGAGCTACAACGCCGGGGCGTTCACTCCCGACGGGTTTCTGCGCACCGGTGACCTGGTCCGGATCACCGGGGCCGGGAACCTCGCCGTGCGGGGGCGGATCAAGGACGTCATCAACCGGGGCGGCGAGAAGGTCGGCGCCACCGAGCTGGAGGACCACGTCGGCGCCCACCCGGCGGTGCGGGCCTGCGCGGCGGTGGCCGTGCCGGACGCCACCCTCGGCGAGAAGATCTGCGTCTACCTGGTGCCGCGCGGCGAGCCAATCGGGCTGGACGAGCTGCGCGCCTTCCTCACCGGGCGCGGGCTGGCCGGGTACAAGCTGCCGGACCGGCTGGAGGTGGTGGCCGACCTGCCGCGCACCAGCGTCGGGAAGGTCGACAAGCGGCTGCTGCGCGAGCTCGGGGCCGGGGCCCGGGGATGACCCTGCGACGGCTGCACGAGGCGCCCGGCTCACGCTGCTTCGTCTGCGCGCCGGGCAACCCGCACGGCCTGGCGGTCCCGCTCTGGTACGACGACGCCGACGGCCACGTCGAGACGACCGTGCGCTTCGACGAGCTGCACTGCGGCGCCCCGACCTACGTCCACGCCGGACTCGCGATGGCCGTGCTGGCCGAGGCGATGGCCTGGGCGGTGGTCACCACCACCGGCCGGATCGCGATCACGCTGGCCAGCTCCACCGACTTCCGGCGTCCGCTGCGCATCGGCGTGCCGTACCTGGCCCGGGCCGAGATCGACCGGGTGACCGGGCCCGACGTGACCGCCTCGGCGGTGTTCCGGGTCGACGGCGAGGTGCTCGCGACCGCCGCCGCCACGTTCCGGGTGATCTCGGAGAAGACCGCGGCGCGGCTGCGCGCGCGGGTCAGCGCCCCGGAGCGGCAGTCGAGTAACCTACCGTGAGCCATCCGACACGGATGGCGACTGTCCGTACGTCCTCGGAGGAGCCCGGTGACAACTGACGAAACGACCAGCACGGTTTCCGCCCCGTCGAGCCCGCCGCTGCGGGCGCGCGGCGCCTGGCTCGTGCTTCTCATCGCCTGCGGCGCCTCCTTCACCGAACTGCTCGACGCCTCCATCGTCAACGTCGCGCTCTTCACCATCCGCAACGACCTCGGCCTCAGCGACCTCGGTCTGCAGTGGGTGGTCAACGCCTACCTGCTCGCGTTCGGCGGCCTGCTGCTGCTCGGCGGTCGGGCGGCCGACATGTTCGGCGTGCGGCGGATGCTCCTCGTCGGCCTGGTGGTCTTCGTGGTGGCCTCGCTGCTCGGCGGGCTCGCGCTGAACGGCGCCTGGCTGGTGGCGGCCCGCGCCGGGCAGGGCGTCGGCGCGGCGATCATCGCTCCCACCACGCTGGCCATCCTCACCACCTACTTCACCGACCCGAAGCAGCGGGCCGGCGCGATCGGCGCCTGGATCACCGCCGGCGTGGTCGGCGCCGCCCTCGGCTCGCTGATCGGCGGCGTCCTCACCGACCTGCTCGACTGGCGCTGGGTGCTCTGGATCAACGTGCCGGTCGGGCTGCTCCTGCTCGGCGCCGCCGTGGTCGGGCTGCGGGAGACCCGCCGTCCGGGCCCACGGGGCGGCTTCGACCTGGCCGGCGCCACGGCGGTCAGCGCCGGTCTGCTGCTGGTCGTGCTCGGCGCCGCCTCCACCAGCAGCTACGGCTGGGGCTCGCCGCGCACCCTGGTCCCGCTGCTGGCCGGGGTGCTGCTGCTGGTCGCCTTCGTCGCGATCGAACGGCGGGTCAGCTCGCCGATCGTGCCGCTGGACATCTTCCGGCTGCGCACCGTGTCGTCCGGCAACGCGGTGGCGTTCCTGGCCAACGCCGCCAGCCTGCCGATGTACTACCTGCTCGGGCTCTTCCTCCAGGACGTCTACGAGTTCAGCCCGTTGCAGGCCGGGCTGGCCTTCCTGCCGCTGTCGTTCAGCATCGTGATGGGCTCGTTCGCCGGCAGCATGCTGCTGCCCAAGGTCGGCCCCCGGCCGCCGATGCTGGCCGGCGCGGTGATCGCCGCGGCCGGGCAGGTCTGGCTGTCGCTCGCCCCCGACGACGGCAGCTACCCGGCCGACGTGCTGGTGCCGACGATCCTGATGGGAATCGGCATCGGCGCCATCTTCGTCCCGGCCACCAGCACCGCGACGGCGGGCGTCGCCGAGGAGCGCTCCGGCCTGGCCTCCGGCCTGGTGAACACCGCCAACCAGTTCGGCGGCGCGCTGGGTGTGGCGGTCCTGGCCACCTTCGCCGCCTCGTTCGCCAGCGCCGCGACCGGCTACACCAACGCGATGCTGCTCGCCGCGGGGGTCGTGCTGCTCGCCGGGGTGGCGGCGTTCTCCGCCCCCCGGGCCCTCCCGGAGGGCGCGGGCACGCCATGACGGTGACCGACGAGGCGCCCGCGTCGATCGGGCAGCGGCTGGTCTGGTTCCTCGAGCACTACCGCTCCGAGTCCTCGTCGGTCAGCTGCCCGGCCCTGTTCCGGATCCGGGGCGACCTGGACTCCGGACGGGTCCGGGCGGCCGCGGAGCTGCTCACCGCCCGGCACGGGTCGCTGCGCACCACCCTCGACCGCCGGGGCCGCGAGCTGGTGCAGCGGGTGCACGACCGGCTACCCGCCCCGGTACGCACCGTGGCGCTGCCGGCCGACGCCGAGGCCGAGCTGACCCGGCAGTTGCGCGCCGAGCTGACCGCGCCGATCCCGGTCGAGCGGACGCCGGTCCGGTTCACCCTGTGGCGTCTCGGCGACCGCGACGCGGTCTGGTGCGTGAACATGCACCACCTGATCTCGGACGCGTGGTCCTGCGGGGTGGTGGTCGACGACGTGGTCCGGCTGCTGGGCGCCGCGCCGGGGACGGACCCGGCACTGCGCCCGGTCGGCTGGCAGTACCTCGACTTCTGCCGGTGGGAGCGGGCCGCGGTGGACAGCGGCGAGCTGCGCCGCCAGCAGGAGTGGTGGCAGGCGCGGCTGGCCGGGGTGCGGCTGCCCGTGCTGCCCGGCCGCGCCGACGTGGTCGACCTGGCCCGGCCGGAGCCGGCGCTGGCCGTCGCCGAGCTGCCCGGCACCGTCGGCGACGGGCTGCGCGAGCTGGCCCGGGCCGAACGCACCACGCTCTTCTCGGTCTTCCTGGCGCTGTACTACCTGCTGCTGCACTCGCGTACCGGGCAGGACGACCTCACCGTCGCCTCGTTCTTCGCCAACCGCACCCGCCGCGAGCTTCAGCACACCGTCGGCTTCCTGGCCAACATGCTGGCCCTGCGGACGGCCTTCGCGCCCGGCGGGTCGTTCCGCGACCTGCTTGCGCAGACCCGCCGCACGGTGCTGGACGCGGTGGTCCACCAGGCGGTGCCGGCGCAGATGCTCTCCCTGCCGTCGCTGGTGCACTCCCCCGGCCGGCTCAACGACGTGGTCTTCCAGATGCTGCCGGACCGCAGCCCCGAGGCGTGGGAGGCGGCCACCCTCCCGTCCGGGCTGGAGATCGGCACCTTCCGGCCGCCGCAGGCGCTGAGCCGGTTCGGGCTGAACCTCACCGTCATCCCGCGCGGTGACCGGATCGAGGCCCGGCTCTCCTACGCGGAGAACCAGTTCGCGCCGAGCTGGGTCGAGCGGTTCCTGGCCGACTACGGGGCCGCCGCCCGGGCCGTGCTGGCCGACCCGGCGCCGTCGCTGCCGGCGCTGCTGGGCGACCTCCGCCCCGCCGGGCGGGCCGCGTCGTGACCGGCGACGCGCTGCGCGAGCGGGTACGCGCGATCGCCACCGCCCTGCCCGAGGTGACCGCCGACGGCGAGGGCCCGCACGTCGGCTACCGGGTGCGGAAGAGGACCTTCCTGTGGTTCCTCGACGACCACCACGGCGACGGCCGGGTGGTGCTGCACGTCAAGGCGGCACCCGGGGCGCAGCAGGCGCTGGTCGGCGCCGACCCGGTCCGCTTCCACGTGCCGAGCTACCTCGGTGCCCGCGGCTGGGTGGGGGTGGACCTGGAGCCACCCGGGCTGGACTGGGACGAGGTGACCGAACTGGTCCGGGACGCGTACCGGCTAACCGCGCCGAAGCGCCTCGCGGCCGAGGTCGAGTGACGGCCGGGCGGCGTCGGGGGCGGGCCGGGCCGCCAGCGGCGGGGCGGTGAAGCCGCCGGTGAGCCGCTCCACCAGGCGGGCGAAGCCGATGGTGGAACGGTCGGCCCAGCGCGGCCCGACGATCTGCGCGCCCACCGGCAGGCCGGCGGCGGTGCGCCCGACCGGCACCACGGTGGCCGGCAGCCGGGCCAGGCTGGCGAGGTTCGTCCAGACCATGTGCACGAAGTACGGCACGGACCTGCCGTCGATCTCCAGCGTCCGCTGCGGCGCGGGCCGGTCCACGTCGTGCGGGAACGCCGGCAGCGGGGTCACCGGGGTGAGCACCACGTCGACCTGCTCGAACACCGCCGGCCAGGCCGCCTCGATCCGGGCCCGCCGCTCCTGGGTGGCGGACCAGTCCCGGTAGGACTGGGTCACCGCCTGGGCCAGCGGGTCGTCCGCGGCGACGGCGAGCAGTTGCCCGTACTCGTCCGGGGTGAAGTACGCCGACAGCACGCCGATGAGCAGCCGCACGTACACCTCGTGCATCTCGTAGAACGGTCGGGGCGGGCGCAGCCGCTCGACCAGCACGGCGCCGGCGTCGGCAAGCCGGTCGGCCAGCCCGCGCAGGATGCCCAGCAGCTCCCGGTCGGTGCGGGCCAGCGGGCTGTCCAGCCAGAGCCCGACCCGGCAGTCGCGCAGGTCGGGCAGGCGGTTGGCCGGCAGCCGGCCGCCGGGCACGCCGGCCAGGTCGGTGCCGACCAGGACGTCGAGGGCGAGCTCCAGGTCGTCGGCGCCGCGGCCGAGCGGGCCGGCGGTGCCCAGCTCGGGGGTGGCCAGCGCGCCGGGGGGTGGCGGCAGGTGCCCCCGGCCGGGCACCGCGCCCCAGCTCGGCAGGTGGCCGAAGACCCCGCAGTAGTGGGCCGGCGCCCGGATCGAGCCGGCGATGTCGCTGCCCAGCTCGATCGGGCTCATCCCGGTGGCCACCGCGACCGCCGAGCCGCCGGACGAGCCGCCGGCGGTCCGGTCCGCACGCCACGGGTTCACGGTCAGCCCGTACCGCTCGTTCCAGGTCTGGAAGTCGCCGGCGTAGCGCGGCACGTTGGTCTTGCCGTAGACCACCGCGCCGGCGGCCCGCAGCCGGGCCACCGCGTCGGCGTCCCGCGCCGGCACGTGCTCGCCGAGTTCGACCGCGCCCGCCGTGGTGCGCAGACCGGCGGTCTCGAAGACGTCCTTCACGGTCATCGGCAGCCCGTGCAGCGGGCCGAGCAGCCGACCCCGGGCCCGGGCGTCGTCCGCGGCCCGGGCCGCGGCGCGGGCCCGGTCCAGGTCCGTCGCGACGACCGCGTTCAACCCGTCGTTGTACGCCGCCACCCGCGCCAGGCACGTCTCCAGCAGCTCGACGCTGCCGACCTCCCCGGCGGCGAGCGCCGCGACCAGCCGGGCGCCGGTGGCGGTCGCCAGGTCGGCCATCGGCTCAGGCGGCGGAGCAGACGAAGAGCATCACCGAGAAGGTGGTGATGTTGCTGGCCGGGTAGGTGGTGTCCAGCTTCAGCCCGGCCTTGGCGAACAGCTCGCGGTACTGCTCGACGCTGAGCTCCTGCCCGCCGACGCTGGTGAGCATCCGCAGGTCGAGGGCGGTCATCACGGCCCGGTTGGACTTCGTCACCGGCGTCTGGAGCAGCATCACCTTGCCGGTGTCGCCGGCGGCCTCGGCGCAGCGGCGCAGGATCCGCACCGCGTTCTCCTCCGACTCCTGGTCGACGACCTCGGAGAGCAGGTACGCGTCGGCGCCCGGCGGCAGCGGGTCGAAGTAGCTGCCCGGGGTCACCGAGGCCCGGTCGGCCACCCCGGCCGCCTCGAAGTTGCGCCGGGCCCGCTCGATCATCTGCGGGAAGTCCACCAGCGTCGCCTGGAGGTGCTCGTACTTCTTCAGCAGCCGGATCAGCGGGGCGCCGCTGCCGCCGCCGACGTCCACGATCCGCTTCACGGTCGACCAGTCGTAGCCGCGCAGCAGGGAACGGGAGGAGAAGTTGACGATGGTGTCCAGCGCGGTCTCGAAGCTGTCCCCCATCGCCGGCGAGGAGACCAGATCCTCCCAGTACGGCTTGCCGTGCTGGGCCGGGTAGACCGGCTCGCCGGTGCGCACCGACTCCAGCAGGCCGGACAGGGACAGGTCCGCCTTGCCGCTGAACGAGTCCAGGTCGAGCAGCACCCGCATGCTCATCGGGTGGTCGCTGCGCAGTTGCTGCCCCACCGGGCCGACGTCGTAGCCGCCGTCGGGCCGCTCCGTGAACACGTCGTAGCTGGCCAGGTGCACCAGCAGGCGGCGCAGCGCCTTCGGGTCCGCGCCGCACCGCTGGGCCAGCGTCGGCACGTCGGTCACCCCGTCGGTGATGTGGTCGGCCAGGCGCAGCGTCGCGGCGACCCGCACCGCGTACGGGGTGACGAGGTTCGCCACGCTCTCCAGCCCGAACTGCGAGTTCTGCTGACTGCGGATGCTCCCGATCGAACTGGTCTGGGCTGGCTGCCGGGTACTCACGCTGACCGTCTCTGACACCGCGGACCTCACTCATCCATTGGCCGACGACACTTCTCCCTGAGCACCATGCTGGGATCGGGGCGGGGGCACAATGCGAGCGCGGCGCGCAGTTGACCGTCCTCAGTGGAGGTCGAGCCGGTAGAGCCGGTGGAAGCGGTGCGCCACGTCGAGCACCGTGGTGCGGGCGAAGCCGGCCGCGGCGGCGTGCCGGCGTACCGTCTCGGGGCGCAGCACCGCGCCGGTGCCCACCGAACCCTCGTCCACCAGGCCCTGCGGCAGGCAGTGCAGCAGGCTCACGGTGTAGATGAACCGCTCCGTCTCGTCGGCGGGGGCGGTGAACCGCTCGGCCGCCCGGGGTTCCATCAGCAGCACGACACCGGCCGGCTTGAGCATGGCCCGGCAGGCGGCGAGCACCTCGACCGGGCGCGCCATGTCGTGCAGCGCGTCGAGGACACAGACCAGGTCGTACCGGTCGGTCCCGGCGTGGCCGGCGAGGTCGGCGGCGGCGAACCGGACGCGCTGCGCGGCGGCCGGCGGCACCGCGGCCCGCGCGGCGGCCAGGGCGCCGGCGTCCCGGTCGAAGCCGTGCACCCGGGCCAGCGGATAGGTGCGGGCCAGCACCAGCGTGGACGTGCCGGTGCCGCAGCCCACGTCGGCGATGGCCGCGCCGGGCCGGCGCAGCGCCTGGTGCACGTCGGGCAGAGCGGCCCGCAGCCAGCCGGGGAGCTGGTCGGTGAAGACCGACCGGTTCATCCCGGCCTGGGCCGCCCGCAGCGCCTCCCCGTACGCGTCGGGAGGCACCCCGGCGCCCGCCCGCATCGCCTCGGCCAGCCGGGGCAGCGCGGGGGCGATGCCACCGACCGGCAGCACGCTGAGCGGGGCGACCGACCAGGGACCGCCGGTGTCGGTGAGCGCCAGCCGGTGCCCCTCGGGCAACGCGAAGCGGCGCCGGTCGGCGGGGACCGTGACGTCGTCGACCGTCACGATCCCCGCCGCCGCCTGCTGCTCCAGCCACTCGGTGGCGTACCGGGGGGCGATGCCGGCCCGGTCGGCGAACTCGGTCGCGGTGGCCGGCCCCTTCGCCAGCGCCTCGTAGAGGCCCAGGCGGACGCCCAGGTAGACCGTCATCAGCTCGGCGGCCGCGAGGCTGGCCTGGAACAGCCGCCCGCCGAGGGCCTGAGCCTGGGCGTGCGCCCCGCCCGGCGGGGTCATGTCGCCACGGCCTCCCGGGTGACCTGGCCGCCGCGGATCTCCCGCCACCCCGGCTGCAGCTCGACGGTGTCGGTCAACCGCTGCCAGAACACCCACGTGTGCCCGCCCGGGTCCTTGAGACCGTAGGCCCGCACCCCGTACGGCTTGTCCTCCGGCGGCTGCGGGTCGGCGCCCGCCGCCCGGGTGTTGGCCCAGTGGGCGTCGACGTCGTCGACGTAGAGGATGTTCTCCTGGCCCAGTGGCCCGGCCACGCCCTGCTTCGCCCAGAACCCCGGGCACCCGCAGACCTGGAAGACGGTGTCACCCGCCCGGATCTCGGCCTCCTGGACCGCGCCGTCGGGGTCGACCCAGCGCACCTGCTCCTCGAAGCCGAAGGTGCGCGCGAGCCAGTCCAACGCCGCGGCCGCGTCCTCGTAGTACAGGTAGGGGCTGATTCCCACGTACCGCACCGGCTGTCGGTCCATGCCGTCCTCGATTCCGCTCGGTGGAACAGTCACATTAACGTGAGCAGCCGCACACGGAGGTGAACATCGTGGGCAATCTCGCGTCCGACACCGCGGTCGAGTCCGTCGCGCCCGGCCGGTTCGCCGCCACGCTCTCCTCCGACTGGCAGCTCGTAGGGCCCAACGGCGGTTACCTGGCGGCGGTTGCGTTGCGCGCCGGGCAACGGCTGGTCGGCCGGTACCGGCCGGCGAGCATGTCCTGCCAGTTCCTGGCCCCGGCCCGGTTCGGCCGGGTGGAGCTGGCCGGCACGGTGCTGCGCAGCACCGAGCGGGCGATCGCCGTGCGGGTGGCGATGTTCCAACGCGGCGAGCGGCTGCTGGAGGCGCAGCTCTGGGCCACTCCCGAGCAGCCCGACGGCCCCGCCGTGGCCTGGGGCGACATGCCCGCGGCACCCGGACCGCAGCGGCTGCCCGACCTGAAGGCCCGGCTCGCCGCCGCCGACGCGTGGGTGCCGCGCTGGCACGACAGCGTCACGCTGCGGGTGGTGCCCGGCCCGACACCCGAGCTGACCTGGGCCCGGTTCCGGCCGGTGGCCGCCTTCGACGAACCGTGGCTGGACGCCTGCCGGGCGCTGATCCTGGTGGACAGTCTCCAGTGGCCGGCGATCCGGGTGCTGATGCCGGACCGGGACCGCACGCTGGCGCTCACCACGCACCTGGCGGTGACCTTCCACCAGGACGCCGGCGACGCCGAGTGGCTGCTGGTCGACGCCCGGGGCACCGCCGCGGCGCACGGCTTCGTCGGCGGCGCGGCGGCCGTCTGGTCCGACGACGGCCGGCTGCTCGCCTCCGGTCAACAGCAGATGCTGCTGCACCAGCTCAGCCGCCCGGCGGCGTTCTCCCGCGGCAGCTGACCGCCGGCGGCGGCGGGGTCCAAGTGGCGACGTTGCACAGTCGAACGCGTCCCGGCCTTCGGTCTACCTTGCAACCCGGATGCCCCGAGTGCGGAGGTGGAGGACGTGGACATCGCGAGCGCGCTGAAGGTGCTGAACACTCCGGAGGGCCGCGCCGAGCCGTACGCGGCGTACGCGGCGATGCACGCCCACGGGCCGGTGATCCCCTTCGGACGGCGGGTTCACATCATCGTCGGGTACGACCACGTCGACGCGATGATGCGCGACTCCCGGCTGCTGCTCGACGGCACCGTGTCGCTGGACCGGTACGTCCGCAACTGGCGCGAGCACCCCTCGATGCAGATGATGGCGAACTCGCTGCACTCGGTGAACCCGCCGGACCACACCCGGGTCCGCCGGGTCTTCGGGGCCGCCTTCACCGCCCGCCGGGTGGCCGCCATGCAGGAGCAGATCGAGCAGCGGGTGGACCGGCTCATCGACACCCTGCTGGAGAGCCGGGGCGGGTCGGTCGAGTTCATGGAGGCCTTCGCCTACCCGCTCCCGCTCGGCATCTTCTGCGACCTCATGGGGGTGCCCGACGCCGACGGCGAGTGGCTGCGCCCGCACTGGGACGAGCTGGTGAAGGTGCAGAACATGCAGTTCGGGGAGGCGCTGTTCAGCGCCGACCACGCCACCGCCGAGCTGTCCCGCTACTTCGACCGGCTGGTGGCCGAGCGCCGGGCCGAGCCGCGCGACGACTTCCTCACCGCGCTGATCGAGGCGAACGACACCGCCGTGGAGGGGCTCTCCCACGACGAGTTGATCGCCAACCTGGTGCTGCTGCTGATGGCCGGCTGGGAGACGGTGGCGAACATGCTCGGCAGCGGGCTGGTCATCCTGCTCGACCACCCCGAGCAGGCGGGGCGGCTGCGCGCGGACGCCGCGCTGGCCCCCGGCTTCGTCGACGAGATCCTGCGGATGGAGTCGCCGATCCAGTGGACGCTGCGCTGGGCGGCCGAGGACATCACGGTCGCCGGGGTGCACGTGAAGGCCAACCAGCACGTGCAGATGATGCTCGGCGCGGCGAACCGGGACCCGAACCGCTTCCCCGACCCGGACCGGTTCGACCCCGACCGGCCGAACAACCACCCGCTCACCTTCGGCGCCGGCGCGCACATCTGCCTCGGCCAGGCGCTGGGCCGCCTTCAGGGCCGGATCGCCTTCCCCCGGCTGCTGAGCCGGCTGCCCGACCTGGCCGTGGCGGAGGAGCCGACCCGGCTGGACCGGCCCGCCCAGCGGGGCTACTCGAAGCTCCCCGTCAGCGTCGGCTGACCGATGGCCGCCCGGCACCACCACGGCCCGGCCGACACCGCCACCGAGGACTTCCTGTCGGTGGTCGGCACCCCGGAGTACGTCGCCGACCCGTACCCCTTCCTGCGGCGGCTGCGCGAGAGCGGGCCGGCGCTGCACGCCGGCTCGGACATCTGGGTGGTCCCCCGCTACCCGGACGTGCTGCGTGGCCTGAAGGACCCGGCGCTCAGCTGCGACTTCGCCCAGCTGGAGCACTACGACCGGTACTTCCGGGCGCGCGGGGTGGACCAGCGTTTCCCGCTGCCGCTCAACGCGCTGGACCCGCCGGACCACCGGCGGATCCGCTCGGCGATCACCCCGGAGTTCCACCCGGCCGCGGTGGACGCGCTCCGCCCGGTCGTCACCGAGACGGTGGACGAGGTGCTCGACGAGCTGGAGGCGCGCGGGCGGACCGGGATCGACCTGGTGGCGGACGTGGCGTACCCGATCCCGGTGGCCATCATCGCCCGGCTGTTCGGCATCCCGCGGGAGGACCAGCCGCTGCTGCGCCGCTGGTCGCACGAGTTCGGGGTGGCCTCCGACCCGGACGCGGTGCTCACCGACGCCCAGCGCGAGCAGGCCGCGGAGGCGACCCGCGAGGCGGGCGCCTACTTCGCCCGGCTGGTGCGCCGCCGCGACGCGGTGCCGGGCGGCAACCTGCTCGGCCGGTGGCTGGCGACCAGCCGCGACGACCGCACGATGTCCCTGGCCGAGCTGCTGGTCAACGGGGTCTTCCTGCTGATCGTCGGGCACCACAACACGGTCAGCCTGATCGCCAACGGGATGCTCGCGCTGCTGGAGCACCCGGACCAGCTCGACCTGCTGCGCCGCTCGCCGGAGCTGATGCCCAACGCGGTCGAGGAGCTGCTGCGCTACGACAGCCCGGTGCAGACCGCCACCCGGGTCACCACCGGCACCTACCACGTCGACGGGGTGGACATCCCGGCCCACCGCCAGGTGATGCTGCTGCTCGGCTCGGCCAACCGCGACGAGCGGATCTTCGCCGACCCGGACCGGCTCGACCTGCGCCGCCCGGAGGCGCCGCGCAACCTGGGGCTGGGCCGGGGCATGCACTCCTGCCTCGGCGGCACGCTGGCCCGCATCGAGGTCGGCGCCGCGCTGGCCGCGCTGGTGCGCCGGTTCCCGGAGATGACCGTCGCCGGGCCGGCGCGCCGCCGGGTGCCGTGCTTCACCCTGCGCGGCCTGACCAGCCTCCCGGTCCGCCTCGGCTGAACCGCGGCGCCGCTCGCGGCCGGGTCGCCGGCGTACCGGATCAGCTCACCCGCAGCGGCAGGCGGTGCAGGCCACGGTTCCACAGCGACGCCGCCCGCACGGGCTCCCCGTCCAGCTCCACCGTGGCGTACCGGGTCAGCAGCCGGCGCAGCACCAGCTCGCCGGCGAGCCGGGCGAGGTGCAGCCCCAGGCACAGGTGCATGCCGTGGCCGAAGGCCAGGTGCGGGTTGGGTTGCCGGTCGAGCACCACCTCGTCGGCCCGGTCGAAGGCGGCCGGGTCGCGGTTGGCGGCGGCGAGCGACACCTCCACGAAGCGGCGCGCCTGCAACCGCCCCGACGGCAGGTCGATCGGCGCCTCCGTCCAGCGGATGGTGGTCTGCACCGGGCTGTCGTAGCGCAGCAGCTCGTCCACCGCGGTCGGCACCAGCTCGGGCGCGCGGCGCAGCCGGTCGAGCAGCTCGGGGCGGGACAGCAGCGCCAGCACCCCGTTGCCGATGCTGTTGGTGGTGGTCTCGTTGCCGGCGAAGAGCAGCAGGGTGGCGTTGGCGGAGAGCTCCTCGGCGGTGATCCGGCCGGCCCGCCAGGCCGCCGCCATCCCGGCCAGCAGGCCGTCCGGCGCGGGCCGGCGCACCTGCCGGGCGAAGTAGTCGGCGAAGAACGCGTTGGCCTCGTCGCTGCGGGCCAGCGCCTCCGGCGGCGGGAAGACGGCCGAGGCGTCGATCAGCGCGGCGATGCCCCGCTTCAGCTCGGCACAGTCGGTGTGCGGCAGGCCGAGCACGTCGGAGACGAGCAGGATGGGCAGGTCGGCGGCGACCGCCTCGATCAGGTCGAAGCGGTCGCCGGCCCGGTCGAGCAACCCGTCGACCAGCGCGCCGATCCGCTCCCGCTGCCCGGCCACCGGCCGGGGGGTGAACGGGGTGAGCATCAGCCGGCGGATCCGGCCGTGCCGCTCCCCCTCCATGTTGAGCACGCTGGCCAGGAACGAGGTCATGGTGGCGCCGGTGCCGGCCACCCGGCGCACCAACCGGGGCGGCACCGACCGGCCGCAGCGGCGGTCGCGCAGCAGCGCCGTCACGTCCGCGTGCCGGGTGACCAGGTACGTCCCGCCGGCCGTCAGGTGCAGCGGGTCCGCGTCGCGTAGCCGGGACCAGGTCGGATACGGGTCGTGCAGGAACGCCGGGTCGGACCGGTCGAAGCTCACCCGGTCCGCCACCACGTCGCCACCCGGCATGCGATCACCCCTCCCCGCCGGCCACCGCCGGTTGCTCCCGTCGGGCGCGCGGGCGGCGCCCGTTCCCACCGTCGAGCGCCGCCGGCGCGCCTTCGGTGTCCACCGTCGGCGCCGGTTCCCGCCGTCGGGCCCCGCGGACCCGGCGCCGGTCGTCGGCCTCCACCACGGCGAACCGGACGGCGGTCGCCGCCGCCCGGGTGCACAGGTAGACGTCGCTGAGCCGTTCGCTGTGCTGGCCGAGGTCGGCGCGGCGGTCCACCCGCAGCTCGGCGAGGCCGAGCGCGGCCTCCACCGTGGCCAGCAGCGCGGCGTTGATCGCCACGTCGCCGTCCAGTCGGCCGGACACCAGCGCGTACGCCTGGCGGAGCAGGTCACGCACCGCGCCGGGGTCCGGTTCGGGCGGTGTCATCGCACCCCCACCAGGGCGGCGCTGAAGCTGCCCGCGGGACGGGACTCCCGCCGGCCGTCCAGATCGAGCACGAAGGGCACCGGGGAGGTGACCTCCACCCGGTCGGTGACCGCCACCTCGATCAGCCCGTGCGGGGTGGGCACCGCCCCGCGCGCCCAGGTCAGGTCGCCCAGCCGGGGCGCGATCCGGGCCCGGGCGAAGCCGGGCAGGTCGGGGCTGACCCCGAGGGTGTACAGCGGCAGGTCCCGGCTCGGGGTGGCCGACCAGCCGTGGCAGTGCGAGCCGCCGAGCCAGGTCTCCGGCCAGGTGCCGTCGCCGAGGTCGAACAGCCGCGCCCAGTCCCGGCACAGCGCCGCCACCTGTCCGGCGGCGCCGAGCTCGGCGACCGCGTCGTGCACCACGTAGCGGAAGAACGGTTGCGCCTCGACCACCTCGCGCGCCACGTCCCAGTCCGGCGGCGGCGGACCCATCGCCGCGCGCAGCGGCATGGTGCGGAAGGACCAGGCCCGGCACACCCGGTCGGCGCGGCGCAGCAGGAAGCGCAGCGCGGCCGGGCGCAGCGCCGCCGGCACCAGCCCGCCGACCACGGCCGCCGCGGTCGCGTGGTCGGAGACCTGCGGGGCCACCTCGCCGTCGCGCAGCCAGTCGCGGTACGCGCCCCGCCGCTCGTCCCAGAAGACCGGGTACCCGGCCGCCAGCTCGGCGTGCCGGGCCGCCGCCCACCGGGCCCGGCCCTGGTCGCCCAGCCAGGCCGACATCTCCGCGACGTCGCGCAGCGCCCGCCCCCACAGCCCGTTGAGCGTGGCGCTGGCGCCGGCGCCCTGGACGCTGGCCCAGTCCAGCAGCACCCAGCCGGTCACGTCGTGCAGCAGGCCGCCACGGGCGAAGTCGGCGAACCAGCGCAGCACCCGCTCCGCCACCGGCAGCAGCTCCGCCACCAGGTCCCGGTCGCCTGTCCAGCGGTAGAGGTTGTGCACCGAGCGGATCCAGTGCAGCGACCAGTCCGGGATGTAGGTGCCGCCGCGGTGCTCGTAGTCGCAGGCCACCGCCATCGGCAGCATGCCGTCCGGACGGGGGCTGGCGCAGAGCCGGGGGTGCCAGCGGGCGAGCCGCCAGTCGGGGTTGGTGAGCAGGTCGACCGCCTGGTGCACCACCGAGTCGCCGACCCAGGCCCGCTGCTCGCGCGTCGGGCAGTCCAGGTAGGCGTCCTGGGCGCTGAGGTCGACGGTACGCAGGCCGGTGCGGTGGATCCGGTCGAGCAGTTCGTCGGAGCAGGTGAAGTAGGCGCCCGGTGGGCGGGGCCGGAGCCGCTCGCGCACCACCGGCGCGTCGAGGCGGATCCGGCCGGCGCCGCTGAGCACCAGGACCGCGTACCGGCCGCCGGCGGGGTCGGCGGACTCGAACCGGTCGGCGTGGCCCCGGGCGACGTAACGCAGCCCGTGCGGGTGGTGCTGCGCCGGGATCCGGCCGTCGGCGTCCAGTTCCTCGCACATCCGGGCGTCCACCCGCGTCCCGGCCGGGGCGTGCAGCCGCAGCTCCAGGGTGCCGGCCACCACCTGCCCCCAGTCGACGGTCAGCACGGCGACCGCGTCGGCGGTCAGGTCCAGTTCGACCGGGAACGTCACCTCCCCCCGCACCGGCCCGGCCTGCGCGTCGGCGCCGGCGACGTACCGGGCCGGGCCGGGGTCGCCGGCCGGCGGCGGGGCCAGCCGGAGCCGGGCCCGCGCCGCCGGACGCGATGCGGCGGGCGCGGACAGGCCGGGACCCGGCGGCAGCGGGCCGTACGGGTCGGTCGGCGGGGTGGTGCGGGCGGTGCCCCCGATGTGCAGCGCGGTGATCACCCGGGCCGGACGCCAGTCCCGGTCGTCGACGTCGAGCGCGAGCCAGCCCGGGTCGAGCCGGCGGCCGTCGAGCACCTCGGGCACCGACCCGCCGACGCCCTCCGGCCGCTGCGGGATCCAGGCGTCGGCGATCCGGTAGCGCCAGGCGCGGTCGGTGGCCAGCGGGCCGTCGGGCAGGTCCAGTTCGGCGAGCAGCCCGCCGGCGCCGTGGCTGAACGTCGGGCCGGCCGGCATCCACCGGGCGTTCGGCTCGCCGTAGAAGCGGACCAGGCAGCAGAGCACGTTCCGGCCGGCGACCAGGGCGGGCCCCGCGTCGACGGTGTCGTACGGCAGCCGGGCCGGGTGCGAGCGGGCCGGCCCGCGGGCCAGTTCCCGCCCGTTGAGCCAGAGCACGTACCGGGAGTCGGCGGTGATCCGCAGCGGGGCGGTGCCCGGCGCCCGGGGCAGGTCGAAGACCCGCCGGAAGAGCACCCGGCGGTCCTGCGCGCCGGCCGCGATCCGGGTGTCGGTGGAGAACTCGCCGAGCTTGTCGATGCCGCTGTCGTGGCACCAGATCCACTGGGCGGCCCAGGCGGTGCTCATCGGGTCACCGGCCGGCGGCGGTGGCGCATCAGGCGCCGTGGCCGTGCGCCCGGACGATGTCGGCGCACTCGTTGATGGTCGGGCTCTCGAACAGCAGGAAGAGGTCGATCACCTCCCCGTACCGGTCGTTGATCCGGTTGCAGATGTCCATCAGCTGGATCGAGTCCAGCCCGAGGTCGAAGAAGCTCAGTTCCGGCGAGACCGGGGCACCGGCGATCTCGTCGACGATGGACTGCACCACCGCCGCCGGGTCCTCGACCCCGCTCACCTTGGCATCCGACTGGCTCATCGGCCACCGTCCTTCACATCATCCAGGGGTCCGGCACGGGCACCCCGAGCAGCGCCCGCCCGACCCGCGTCTCGTGGTATTCGGAGAAGTAGCCGTGGTGACTGCCGGCGTTGATGTCCCGCCAGCAGCGTTGCAACGGCGAGCTGCCGTAGAGGGCGCCGCCGCCGGCGAGCCGGAACACGGTGTCGACCACCTCGACGCCGGCGCGGATCGCCCGGCCGGTGGCCAGCCGCACGGCCACCCGGTCGTCCATGCTCATCTCGTCGCCGCGCAGGGTCCGCTCCCAGGCGGCGCCCATCACGTCGGTGACGAACGCCTTCGCCGAGCGCAGGTCCGCCTCGCAGCGGGCCACCGTGAGCTGCACCGACTGCTCCTGGGCCAGGGGCTTGCTGCCCCGGGACTTCTTCGGCGCCAGCGCGACGAACTCGTCGAGCGCCCGGCGGGCGATGCCCAGCGGGAAGCCGGCGAACTGCACGCCCATCAGAGCGAAGAACGACCACCGGAACAGCGGCCCGTCGTGCCGTGGCCGCTCGAAGATCGGGTTGGCGGTGAACTCCGGGGTGACCCGCACCTGCTCCATCACGGTGTCGTTGCTGCCGGTGCCCTTCAACCCGGCGACGTCCCAGGTGTCGAGGATCCCGCACTGCTCGCGGGGGGCGAACACCAACCGCCAGTCCGGGCGGCCCGGCGGGACGACGGCCGGCTTGTCACCGTCGAGCACCATCACCCCGTTGCAGAACCAGGACGCGTTGCGGCAACCGGTGTTGAACGGCCAGCGGCCGGTCACCAGCAGACTGCCGTCGTCCTGCGGGACCGCGGTGCCGCGGGGGGTGAAGACGGTGGCCACCGCGCGCGGTTCGCCGGCCAGCACGGTGCGCGCCGCGTCCTCGGCGAGCCAGGCGACATAGCAGGTGGCGTTGAGGGTCAGGATGGTGAAACCGGCCGACCCGTCCGCCGCGGAGATCGTGCTGATCACCTCGATCACGGTGAGCGGGTCCAGTTCCAGCCCGCCGAGGGCGCGCGGCAGCATCAGGTCGATCAGGCCGGCGTCCTGCGCCCTGGCGAACAGGTCCGGGGGCAGCTGGCCCAGCCGCTCGCCCTCGGCGGCCCGCTCGGCGAACTCCGGGGCCAGCAGCTCGGCGGTCTTGACGACGTCCGCGCCGCTGCGGGTGGTGTCCCGCGCCGCCTCACCGGTCACGCTCATCGCACCCTCCAATGTGTACGCAGGCGGCACGCGACTCGTCGCTCACCGTCACGGCGCAGCCAGTCTCCCAACGGGTCGCGCGGCCCGACAAGCAGCGCGGATTGCACACCCCGACCCGGGTGGACCGGATCCCGGCAGGGCACGGCCACCGGTGTCCGCCGGGGACGACGTCCGGCGGCGGGCACCGGGCGGGCGGCGCCGGAGGCCCCCGGGTGCGGCACGGCGGGCTGACGGCGCTGCGGCACGGTCGGTCCGGCAACGGCGCGGCACGGCGGTCCAGGAGCGGTGCGGCACGGCGGTCCAGGAGCGGTGCGGCACGGTGGACCCGGGGGCCCGTTCCCTACCGGGCGGGCGCGTCCACCGTCGCGAGCGCCTCGACCAGCTCGGCGAGCAGGTCGAAGGCCGCCGGGTCGACCGGGTCGGCGAGCGCCACGATGGCCAGCTCGAAGCCCTCGCCGGCCAGGGTGGCGAAGCGCTCGGCGGCGGCCGCCACGGTCTGCGTGTCGCCGTGGCCGGTGCGGGACAGGTGCAGCGGGCCGAAGGACGTCCGGCGCAGCGTGGCGAAGTCCCGCCCGATCTCCTCGCACCGGCGCCGGAGCAGGTCGAGCTTGAGCCGCAGCATCGGCCGGCCGCCGGCCTCGAACAGGTTGCAGGCGTCGGCGTACCGGGCGACCAGGGGGAAGACCCGGCGCTCGTGGGCGCCGCCGACCAGGATCGGCGGGCGGCGCAGCGGGGGCGGCGAGAAGATCGGCTCGGCCAGGCGCAGGTGTTCGCCGGCGAACGGGCTCCGGTCGCCGTCGAACGCCCGGTGCGCGAGCCGGAGCAGCTCCTCCAGCCGGGCGAACCGCTCCGGCCAGCTGTACGTCGGGATGCCGAGGGCGAGCTGCTCCCGCTCGTTCCAGGCCGGGCCGACGCCGAGCCAGGCCCGCCCGCCGGAGAGCACGTCCAGGGTGGTGACGATCTTCAGCAGCGGCCCCGGGTGCCGGTGGTGGCCGCCGGTGGTCAGGGTGCCGAGCTCGACCCGCTCGGTCACCGCGGCGAGGTGGGCCAGCACCGTCCACGACTCCAGGATCGGGTCGGTGGCCTCGCCGAAGAGCGGGATCTGCAGGAAGTGGTCGTTGACCCAGATGCTGGCCACCCCGGCCTGCTCCGCCTGCACGGCGATCCGGCGCAGGGTGGGGCCCTGCGCGGCGGGGCCGCCGGGCCAGTCGAACCGGTCGAGCAGCAGTCCGATCCGCACCGGCTCACCCCGCGATCCGTTGCAGCACTGAGGCGGTGCCCTGGCTGCCGCCGCAGCACATGGTGACCAGGGCCAGCTCCCCGTCGACCCGGTCCAGCTCGTGCAGGGCGGTGGTGAGCAGCCGCGCGCCGGTGGCGCCCATCGGGTGGCCAAGCGCGATCGCTCCCCCGTTGACGTTCACCCGGGCCAGGTCGGCGCCGTGGTGCCGGGCCCACGAGAGCACCACCGACGCGAACGCCTCGTTGACCTCCACCACGTCCAGGTCGGCGATCTTCAGGCCGGCCCGGTCCAGGATCCGCCGGGTGGCCACGGTCGGCCCGTCCAGCAGGAAGTACGGGTCGGCCCCGGTCACCACCTGGTGCAGCAGCCGGGCCCGGGGCCGCAGCCCCAGCTCGTCGGCGCGGCGCCGGGACATCCAGAGCACCGCGGCGGCGCCGTCGGAGACCTGCGAGGTGCTGCCCGCGGTGTGCAGCCCGCCGCGCATCACCGGGCGCAGCCCGGCCAGCGTCTCGACGGTGGTGGGGCGCAGCCCCTCGTCGCGGGTCAGACCGCCGAGCGGCAGCACCTCGGCGGCGAACCGCCCCTGCGCCCAGGCCCGGGCGGCCCGCTGCTGGGACAGCGCCCCGTAGCCGTCGAGGTCCGCGCGGGTCAGCCTCTCCCGCCGGGCGATCCGCTCGGCGCCGCCGAACTGCACGCCGGGCGGATCGTCCCACGGGTAGTCGGGCAGCTTGTGCTCGTCCACCCCGCCGGGGGCGTTCGCGCCGGCCGGCACCCGGCTCATCGACTCGACGCCGCAGGCGATGCCCACCTCGATCGCCCCGGTCGCGACCAGCGCCGCCACCAGGTGGTTGGCCTGCTGGGCCGAGCCGCAGCTGACGTCGACCGTGGTGCAGCCGACGCCCGGGTCCAGCCCGGTGGCCAGCCAGGCGTTGCGGGTCACCCCGAGCGCCTGCTCGCCGACCTGGCTGACGCAGCCGCCGATCACCTGCTCCACCGCGGCGGGGTCGATGCCGGTGCGCGCGATCAGCCCGAGCAGCACGTGCCGCAGCAGCGCCACCGGCTTGAGGGTGGACAGCGCGCCGTCGCGCCGCCCGATCGGGGTGCGGACCGCGTCCACGATGACCGCGTCGGTCAGCCCGGTCACCGCGGCACCGCCCGGACCGGCTGGTGGGTGAAGCCGCGCAGCACCAGGCTGCCGGTACGCCGGCCGGGGCCGGCCGCCTCGATCACGCGGGTCGCGCCGAGCAGCTCGGTGAAGACCGCGGTCAACTCCAGCCGGGCCAGCCGGGCGCCGAGGCAGTAGTGCACGCCGCCGCCGAAGCTCAGATGGTCGTTGGGGTGGCGGTCGAGGCGGAACGCGTCCGGGTCGGCGAACACCTCCTCGTCGCGGTTGGCCGAGCCGAAGAGCACCAGCACCCGGGCGCCGGCCGGGATCCGCCGCCCGCACAGGGTCACCTCCCGGGTGGTGCCGCGCCACAGCGCCTGCACCGAGGTGTCGTACCGGATGCCCTCCTCCACCGCGGCGGGCACCAGCTCGGGGTGGCGGCGCAGCCGGTCGGCGACCTCGGGGTGGCCGACCAGCGCGTGCAGCAGGTTGGTGGCCAGGCTGGTGGTGGTCTCGATCCCGGCCACCAGCAGGAAGGCGCAGAAGGCCAGCACCTCCTGGTCGGTGATGCCGGCCCGGCGGCCCCCGGCGATGGCGTCGAAGAGGTCGGGCGGGTCGTGCGGCGTGCCCCGGCGCAGCCGGCGCCCGAAGAACCGGAACATGTCCATGCCGCGGCCGATGCCGTCGGCGCCGGAGCCGGCCTGGCTCAGGTCGGCGGTGATCACCGCCGACCACTGCCGGAACTCGTGCTGCATCTCCGCCGGCACGCCGAGCATCTCGGCCAGCACCAGCGCCGGCACCGGCTCGGCCACCTCGGCGAAGAAGTCGGCCGGCCCGTCGTACGCCAGCAGCCGCCGCACCCGGTCCCGGGCGATCCGGGTGACCCGCGGCGCCAGAGCGGCGACCGCCGACGGGCTGAACGCGCGCGCCACCGCCCGCCGGAACACCTGGTGCTCCGGCGGGTCGGTGGCGATGAGCACCCGGACGTCGGGGGCGCCGATCCGGTAGCGCACCCCGGCGTCCGGGATCACCTTGCGCCCGCCGAAGTCGGGGCTCATGCCCACCTTCGAGGAGAACGTGGCGGGGTCGCGCAGCACGGCGGCCACGTCCGCGTGCCGGCTCACCGCCCAGACGTCCTCGGCCGGCAGGTGCAGCACCGGCGCCTCCCGGCGCAGCCGGGCGTAGCTCGGGTACGGATCGTCCGCCACCGCCGGGTCGGCCGGGTCGAACAGCGCCGGCCCGCGGACCGTCGTGCCGCTCATCCGCAGCCGCCCGCGGTGTCGGTGTCGGCGAGCACCCGCTCCGGCGCGCCGGTGCGCACCGGCACGGTGGGCGGGCCGAGCAGTTCGGTGAGGAAGTCGTCGAGCCGGTCCAGCCCCCAGAACCGGTGCGGCCCGACCCGGAAGTACGGGATCCCGAAGATGTCGTCGTGGTAGGCGGTGACCAGGCAGTCCACCCCGAGCGCGCGGATCTCGGCGGAGTCGGCGGCGGCCACGATCCGGTCGCCGTCCAGCCCCGCCCGCTCGGCCGCGGCGCGCAGCACCGGCGGGTCGCAGATGTTCTCCCCCCGCTCCCACCGGGCCGCGGTGACCGCGTCGTAGAACTGCTCCCCGCGGCCCAGCCGCCGGGCGAGCAGGTAGCCCAGGTGCGGCAGTTCCCACCACGGGTCGACGTCGACCGGCCAGACCATCCGCAGCCCGAGTTTGGCCGCCTGCCGCCGGGTGTCGTGCAGGATGTACAGGTGCTTGGCCTTGCTCATCGGGGTGTAGTGGAACTCCGCCCCGGCGGCGGCCAGGTCGGCGCCGGTGCGCTCGTCCGGGTCCCAGTACGGGATGAACTCCAGCCGCTGGTGGGCGTCGGGCAGCCGGCGGCGCAGCCGGTGGATCGCCATCCAGCTGAACGGGCTGCGGAAGGAGAAGTGCACCCGGGGCCCGCGCTTCACGACACTCCCCCGGTCAGCGCCTTCACCGTCTCCGGGTCCAGCCGGGCCAGGGTGCCGGCGTCCGGGCCCGCGCTGACCGCGTAGCCGTGCAGGATCCGGGCGGTGGCGACGTGCCGCGGCCGATCCTGCCCGGGGCCGGTGGTGAAGGCGTCCATCCGGCCGTCGAAGGCGCGGTCCTTGACGATGTCGGTGACGGTGAAGGTGGTCTCGATCTCGTCGTCCATGTGCGCGTCGGCGAGCAGCCGGACCCGGGCCCGGGACACCACCGGGATCCAGCTCCGCTCGGCCAGCAGCCGGGGCACCGACAGGCCCCGGTCGGCCAGGAACCGGTCGACCACCTCCTCGAGCGCGGCGACGTGGCTGCCGTGCTGCACCCGGTCGGAGTAGTGGCAGTGGAAGTAGCGGGCCCGCCACCCGAAGCGGTACGGCTCGACCACCGGTGGCGGCGGATCCGCCGCGGTGACGGCCGGCACCACCAGGGGCGCCAGCCGCTCCGGCGGCGTGGCCGGGTCGACGCCGCGCTCGGCGACCAGGGCGACGGAGACCTTCCCGCGCAGCACGGTGACCGGCTGACCGTCGCGGCCCAGGTGCAGCCGCACCCCGAACCGGCCGGGGCCCAACCGGTCGACCCGGGCCTCGACCTCGTCGTCGATCTCCAGCACCGCCGGCAGCAGGACCGAGCTGTCCACGATCTCCAGCCCCAGCCCGTACCGGTGGTAGAGGGCCTGCGGGCCGAGGTCCCGCTCCCGGAACCAGGTCAGCACGGCCTCCTCGGCCAGGTACATGAAGTGCTTGAAGCCGATCCAGGTGCGGATGTTGGCGCCGGCGTACCGGGGGCGGAGCCGGCAGACGGTGCTGCGCTCCGGTTCGTGACTCGACATGGGTGCCCTCCTCACTCGGCCGGTCGGGCCCGCGTACCGGCGCCGGCGGCCGCCAGTTCCTCGATGACCCGGGCCACCTCGGGTGCGTGGCTGACGTGGCAGAAGTGGTCGAAGTCGTCGCCGGCGGCCACCGTGCCCCGGGGCAACCGGCCGGCCAGCGCCTCCATGTGCGGCCGGAACATCCCCGGGTCCGCCTCGCCGATGAGGATCGTCGCGGGGATGTCCACGTGCGACAGCGGAAGGTGACCGCTCGCCACGTACTGCTCGAAGACCGCGAGGAACCCCACCGGGCCGATCCGCTCGCAGGTGCGGGCGAGCATCACCTCGAACACGTCCGGCGGAGCGGTGCGGCGCAGCCGCAGCCGCATGCCGTCGCTGATCTGCCGCTGGAAGGTCTCCCGGGACAGGTCGAAGGTCTGCCAGGTGACGGTGTGCTCGGCCGGCCGGAAGAACGGCGCCGCGAGCACCGCCGCGGTGGCCCGCGGCTCGCCGGCGGCCAGCCGGGCGAGCACCGCGTTGGCGCCGAACGAGTGGCCGACCAGCAGGAAGGGCCGGTCGCCGAGCGCCTCCAGCCCGGCGCCGACCCAGTCCCCCGGGCCGCCGGACCAGCGCCAGCGGTAGTCGTTGCCGGCCCGCCACGGCAGGTCGAGGGCGACCGTGCGCCACTGCGGCCCGAGGCAGCGGGACAGCCGGGTCCAGGTGCGCCAGGTGTCCTCGATGCCGTGCACGAAGACCGCGCACGGGCCGGTGTCGGTGCCCGGCGAGAGCAGGTGGGCCTGCGGCGACGTCATCCGGTCCCCTTCGACAACAGCCGGGTGGTGCGGTACCCGTCGTCGGGGTCGCCGCAGACGATGCGGGCCGTGCCGCCCCGACCGGCGAGCGCGGCGGCGGCCACCGCCACCTGCACCACGCCCAGCGCGCCGTAGCCGGCGCCGACCTGCGCGGTCAGGTCGACCGCGGCCGGATGCAGCCGCGCCGGGGCGAGCAGCAGGTCCGCGTCCCCGGTCGGCGGCCCGGCCGGCTCCTCCTCGACCGGGTCGAGCAGCAGGTCGCCGGCGGGTTCCAGCACCACGCAGCCGGCCACCGGCCGCAGCGGCGCGGCGGCCTCCGCGCCGAGCAGCGCGGCGGCGGTGGGGTCGGCCGGCTCCGCGCCGACCACCACCACCCGGCGGGCGCGGCCGGCGGCGAGCAGCAGCGCGCCGAGCGCCACCGCGTCCAGCCCGGCCGGGTGGCCGGAGCAGACCGTCAGGTTGGGCCCACCCCAGCCGAACCAGATCGCCACCGTGCTGCTGACGACGTTGCTGGACGCGTTCGGGGCGTCCAGCGGGCTCACCGCCCTCACCCCGTCCGCCGCGACGGCGGCGGCCACGGTGGCGACGGTCGCGCAGTTGCCCAGGTTGGACGCCACCACCACGGCGGTCGCCGGGTCGGGCGGGCCGTCGGCGGCGCGCCGGCCGGCCCGCGCCGGCAGGCCCAGCGCCCGGTGCACGGCGCAGAGCGCCAGCCGGGTCGCCGGTTCCTTCGCCAGCAGGCCCTTGCGGCCGAGCAGCTCCGCCGCCGCCTCCGGCGGGCAGGCCGGGCCCGGGTCCCACCCGGCCAGCCGTACGCCGGGCGGCAGCTCGGGCAGGTGGACGCTCCACGCGGTGACCGCCACCCCGGCCCGGTTCACGCCGCCTCCACCAGGGCGACCGCGTTGACGCCGCCGAAACCGAACGAGTTGACCTGGGCCACCCGGGCGGCGCAGCGGACCGGCGCGCCGGTGACCAGGCGCAGTGCCTTCGCCTCCGGCAGTGGGCGGCGCAGCCCCACCACCGGCGGCACCTGCCCGCCGTGCAGGCAGCGGATCGCCACGTCGAGGCTCATCAGCGCCGACGCGCCGGAGGTGTGGCCGAGCGCCCCCTTGAGGCCGGTGACGTACGGGTCGCCGCCCGCGTCGACCAGCACCCGGCGGATCGCCTCGGCCTCCGTGACGTCGTTGAGCAGCGTGCCGGTGCCGTGGCTGACCACCAGGTCGACCTCCGCCGGCGACCGGTCGGCGCGGGCCAGCGCGTCGGTCATCGCCCGGCTGATGCCGGCGAGCGACGGGGCGGTCTCGTGGTGGGCGTCGCAGGAGACGCCGACGCCGAGCAACCGGGCCGCGACCGGGCCGCGCCAGGCGCCGGACGCCACCACGACCGCGGCGGCGCCCTCGCCCAGCAGCACCCCGGTGCGGTCGGCGTCGAACGGCCGCACCCGCTCGGTCGGCTCCTCGCCGACCCGCCCGATCATGGCGAGCATGGAGGCGGTCATCGCGTCGGCGCCGGCGGCCACCACGACGTCGGCCTGCCCGGTGTCGACCAGGTCCTGGGCGAGCCCGAGGGTGTGCCCGGAGGCGCTGCACGCGTTGGCGACGGTGACCACCGGGCCCAGCGCGGGGGCGGCCGACCGCAGCGCCCCGGTGAAGTGCAGCTGCGCCGCCCGCACCGGCCGGCCGTCGACCGCCTGCCGCTCCACCGCCCGCAACTCCCGCAGGCCGGTGCCGACCAGCACCGGCACCCGGGCGGTGGCCGGGTCCAGGCCGGCCGCGCCGAGCGCCGCGGTGACGCACCCGGCCAGCCAGCGGCTGGCCGGCAGGTCCGGCTCGTCCCCGCCGGGCGGCCCGGGCAGGTGGTAGCCGCGGGTGACGTTGACCGCGGCCGGGTCGACGTGGCGCAGCGGGCCGACGCCGCTCTCGCCGGCCAGCAGCCGGGCGAAGGTCGCGGCACCGTCGCCGAGGCAGGTGCGCACCGCGCTAGCCGCGATGACCGCCACGGCTCCACCCCCGGACGACGGCGGCGCCCACCGCGCCCTCGCGGTTCTGCGCCACCAGCACCGACACCTGCCCGTCCAGCCCCGGATCCTGCCGGTGCGCGGCGAGCACGGTGGCCAGCTCCAGCGCGCTGCCGGCGGTCGGGTTGTCGCCCATGGCCTCGTCCACGGCGATCCGCCGGGCCCGGGAGTGGCCGACGGCCGACTCCACCGCCCGCCAGGCCGCCGCGCGGGCCGGCCCGTCGTCGGCCCCGCCGACCGCCGCCATCCGGACCCGGTCGCCGTCGATCCGGCACCGGTCGAGCGCGCCGCGCAGGCACCCGGCGAGGGCCTCGGCCCGGTCCCGCCCGCTCGGGCAGTAGCCGAGCGTCACGGCGAGCACCTCCGCGTCCGGACGCCGCGCTCCGGTGGCGTCGGGCGGGCGCAGCACGAACACCGCGCCGCCCTCGCCGGCCGGCAGGTCGTCGTCGCGGCGGTGCCGGGACAGCCAGGCGGTGTGCGGGGTGAACTCCTCCACCGCGCCGGCGAGCAGATGGTCGGCCTGCCCGGAGCGGAAGCTGTTGGCGCACCAGCGCAGCGCCGACAGGAAGGCCACCCGGCCGCCGGCGAGGGTGGCGTTGACGCCGGTGAGCTTGAACCAGATGGCGGACTGTCCGGCGGCGCAGTTCATCACCGTGTTCGGGAAGAGCGCCGGGTTGACCATGTAGGGCGGGTCCTGGGTGAAGGTGTCCACCGCGTAGTCCACCGAGGAGCGGACGCTGCCGGCGGTGGTGCCGAGCACCACCCCGATCCGGTGCCGGTTGGCGTCGGTGACCTCGAGCCCGGCGTCGGCCAGCGCGCGGCGGCAGGTGACCACGGTGAGCGCGGTACGCCGGTCGAAGAAGCTGGTGCCCTTGCGGCCCAGCTCGGCCCGCACGTCGAAGTCGACCAGGGCGTGTGCGCGCGGCGTGGGCAGCGGGGCGTCGTACCGGCCGGCGACCTCGACCGGGGCGGGCGGCCGGTCGAGCGCCCCGACCAGTGCCGCGTCGTCGGTGCCGGCCGGGCTGGTGACGCCCCAGCCGATGATCTGCAACGGGGTCACGACACCGCTCCCAACAGCACGATGGCGTTGTTGCCGCCGAAGGCGAAGCCGTTGTTCTGGGCCACCCGCACCCGGGCCGGCCGGGCGTGGTTGGGGATCGGGTCCAGCCCGGCCATCGCCGGGTCCGGGTTGCTCCAGTTGATGGTGGGCGGCAGGAACCCCCGGGCGATCGCCAGGGCGGCGGCCATCACCCCGAACGCGCTGGCCGCGCCCATGGTGTGGCCGAGCATCGACTTGATCGAGCTGACCGGCGGCACCCGCCCGGCGAAGGCGTCCACCAGCGCGGCCGCCTCGGTGGCGTCGTTGGCCGCGGTGCCGGTGCCGTGCGCGCAGACGTAGTCCACGTCGTCCGGTCGGACGCCCGCGTTGCGGTGCGCCACCCGCATGCACTCGGCGATCGAGGCGGCGTCGGGGGCCACCATGTGCCGCGCGTCGCAGTTCAGGCCGTAGCCCAGCACCTCGGCGTAGGGCGTGGCACCCCGGGCGCGGGCGTGCTCGGCGGACTCCAGCAGGAGCATGGCGCCGCCCTCCGCGGTGATCATGCCGGAGCGGTCCCGGTCGAACGGCGCGCAGGCCTTGTCGGCGACCGCACCGAGCCGGACGAACCCGGCGTGCGCCCAACGGCACACCGAGTCCGCGCCGCCGGTGAGCATCACGTCCGCGTCGCCGTTGGCCACCATGTCGTACGCGTAGCCCAGTGCGTAGTTGCTGGCCGAGCAGGCGGTGGCGAGGGTGACCGACTCGCCGGTGAGGTCCAGCTCCTCGCTCACCGCGGCGGCGAGCCGCCCGGCGGGCAGCTGCTCGGTCAGCTCGCCGGGCAGCGCCGGGAAGCCCTCGTCGACGATCCGGCGTCCCATCTCCTCGGTCACCTTCGACTCGCCGCTGGTGGTGCCGACCACCACGCCGGCCCGGTGCGGCGGCACCCGGTCGACGCGCAGGCCGGCGTCGCGCACGGCGAGCCGCGCCGCGGCGGCCGCGAAGAGGCTGGACCGGCCCCAGGCGGCGGTGTCGAGCCGGCGCAGGATCGGCTCCGGCTCGAACGAGCGCACCTCGCCGGCCATGGTCCGCGGGAAGCCGGCGGTGTCGAAGCTGGTGATGGCGGAGATGCCGTTGTGCCCGCCGCGCAGCCCGGCTTCGAACGCCGCCGCCCCGATGCCGATGTTCGACACCGGACCGAGGCCGGTGATCACCACCCGCTTCATGTCACGATTCGGACCAGCCGGCGTAGCCGGCCGTCACCGCGTACACGGCCTTGAGGTTCTGCATGTTCGCCAACTCCTGCTGCGGGATCTCGATCTTGTACTTCTTCTCGATCCGGGCGAGCATCTCGATCGCCCGCAGCGAGTCCGCCTCGTACTCCTCCTGGAAGTCCCCGGTGTCGGTCAGCTCCTCCGGCTCGACCTCGAGGACCTCCGCGACGAGTTCCCTGAGCTCCGCCAGACGCGTGTCGCCGTCAGCCATGGTCAACTGCTCCCTCCGATCGGTTGGTGGTCACGGGCCGTCGGGCCGTGCCGGTAGGGCGGTGCGCGGCCGGACGACCGCGGTGAGCGAGCCGTAGGTCGCGATCGGGCGCGCACCCACGCTGCTGCGGCCGGTGACGAACGCGGCGCCGTCGCTGCGGTGGTCCAGCTCGACGACGTGCCGCACCACGTCGCCCGGGTAGGCCCGCCCGACGAACGCGCAGTCCCGGGCCGCGGCGAGCATCAGCACCTCGTCCGGCCGGGTCGCGCCGACGCTGTGCAGCCAGAGCACCGCCGCGGCCTGCCCGAACGACTCCAGCAGCAGGCAGGACGGGTAGGCGTACGCCTCGACGCCGTCGTCCGGGTCGAGCCCCGCGTAGCACGGCTCGATGCCCGAGACCGTCTTCACCGCGGTCAGCCCCACCCCGGGGCGCAGCTCCTCGACCCGGTCGAGCAGCAGCATGCCCGGCCCGTGCGGCAGCGTCCGGCGCAGCTGCGGGAAGTCGAGTCTCACCGCGACCACCCGCACTCCAGGGTCGCGGTGGCCACCCGCACCCCGTCGCCCCGCCGGCAGTCGGCGCGGACCCGGACCGGGTGCGGCGGCGCCGCGTCGGTCGCCTCGGCCAGCACCCGCAGTTCGTCGCCGGGGCGCAGCGGCACCAGGAACCGCAGCGACCGCACGGTGGCCAGCCGCAGCCGGCGGCCGCCCGGGTCGCCGAACGCGGTGGCCGCGGCCTGCACCACCGCCTCCAGGACGAACACCCCGGGGAAGATGGTCAGCCCGGGAAAGTGGTCGGGCAGGTAGGGCCCGTCGCCGCGGATCCGCAGCTCGCCGGTGATCCGCCGGACCGCGCCGTCGACGGCCACGGTGACCCGGTCGCAGCCGACCAGCGGCGCGGCGGTGTCCAGGGTGGCGGTCACAGCACGATCCCCCCGTCCACCTGGAACACCTGGCCGGTGATGTAGGAGGCGTCCTCGGAGAGCAGGAAGGCGACCAGCCCGGCGACGTCGTCGGGGGTGCCGAAGCGGCGCAGCGGGATCGACTCGCGGGCCTTGGCGCGCAACCGGTCGGGCAGCCCGGCGGTCATCTCGGTCTCGATGAAGCCCGGCGCCACCACGTTGGCGCGCAGCCCGTACGGGGCGATCTCCTTGGCCAGCGACCGGGTCAGGCCGATGATGCCGGCCTTGGCGGCGGCGTAGTTGGACTGCCCGGCGTGGCCGTAGACCCCGGCCACCGAGGAGACGTTGACCAGCGCGCCCCGGCGGCGCTTGAGGAAGCGGTAGCCGACCGTCCGGCAGACGTTCCAGGTGCCGGTGAGGTTGGTGCGCAGCACCGCGTCCCAGTCCCGCTCGGCCATCAGCACGGTGGTCGCGTCGCGGGTGATGCCGGCGTTGTTGACCACCCCGGTCAGCGGCCCGAGCCGTTCCTCGGCGTCGGCCACCAGCGCGGTCACCGCGGCCAGGTCGCCCACGTCGCAGGCGGCGAACCAGGTCCGGACGCCCAGGTCGGCGACCGCCTTCTCGGTGTGCACCGCGTCGTCGCCGCGCGTCGCGTAGCAGCCGGTGACGTCGTGGCCGGCGGCGGCCAGCCGCAGCGCGACCGCCCGGCCGATCCCCCGCGACGCCCCGGTGACCAGCACATGCCCGCTCATGCCGGCACTCCGCTGCGCTGCGTGCCGCCATGAGGCACCTTCGCGCCGAGCCTGATGATTCGCTCGCTCCGCTCGCTCATCCAAGCCCCCGGTTGGTCGTGCCGGTCGTCTCGACCACGGAGAACCCGCAGGGCAGCCGGCGTACCGTGGGCGCCGCCAGGCCGGCCTTGGCCGCGAGCACCGCGAAGCCGGCCGCGGTGCGCTGCCGGCCGCCGAAGAGGACCAGCATCTTCAGGTCCATCGCCCGGCCGTTGCGGTCGTCGTCGGCCGGCACCTCCTCGACCACCAGCACCCGGCCGGCCGGGCCGGCCGCCGCGGCGCACCGGCCGAGGATCTCCCGGGCGGTCTCGTCGTCCCAGTTGTGCAGGATGTCGAAGAGCAGGTAGGCGTCCCCGCCCGCCGGCACCCCGGTCAGGAAGCTGGCGCCGACCACGTCGCACCGGTCGGCCAGCCCGGCCTCGGCCAGCTGCCGGCGGGCCCGCTCGGCCACCGGCGGCCGGTCCAGCAGCGTGCCGCGCAGGTGCGGGTGGGCGTGCAGGATGGTGCCCAGGGTGCGACCCACCCCGCCGCCGACGTCCACCAGCCGCCGCACCCCGGTCCAGTCCAGCGCCGCGAGGTCCGGCGCGACCCGGGCGGACTTGGCGGCCATCAGCTCGTCGAAGGAGGCGGCCCGGGCCGGGTCGGCGGCCAGGTCGTCCCAGAACGGCCGGTCGAACACCGCCGGGTAGCCCGCCCCGCCGGTGCGCACCGCGTGCAGCAGCCCGGCCAGCGCCAGGTCCATCCGGCCGCCGGCGCCCTCCAGGTCGAGCCACTGCCGCAGGTCGCCGACCGTCCGCCCGGTGAGCATCCGGCCGGCCGGCGTGAGCGCGAACCGGTCCGGGGCGGTCTCCCGGTAGAGCCCGAGGGAGCAGAGGTAGCGCAGCAGCCGCCCGAGCGCGTCGGCGTCCGCGCCGGTGACCACGGCCAGTTCGGCGGCCGACCGCGGGCTGTCCCCGAGGTGGTCGGAGAGGCGCAGGGTGGCGGCCACCCGGATGGCGAACGGGGGAAGCATCTCCAGCATCGAGGAGATGTCGCCGCGGCGGAGCGTCATGTCGGCCCCGACCCGGCGCCCGCGTCCCCGGTCGAGTAGAGCCGCCCGTCGCACCAGACGTACCGGACCCCGCCCCACTTGATCGCCGAGAAGGCGTCCGGGAAGAACCCCCGGCCGGGCAGGTTGGCACTGGTGTTGCAGAGCACCGGCACCCCGCTGCGGGCGTGGTACGCGGTGAGCAGCCGGAACAGCAGCGGATGCTCGGGGCCCACGGTCTGCAGCCGGGCGCTGCCGTCGGCGTGCACGATCGCCGGCACCCGGTCCCGCCATCCGGCGCGCACCTGGTGCTCGAAGAGCATGTACGGGTCGGGCGTGCCCGGGTCGAACACCTCGGGCGCCCGGTCGACCAGGCAGATCGGGGCCACCGGCCGGTACGCCTCGCGCAGCTTGATCCGGTTGAGCCGGTCCTGCATCCCGGGGTCGTCGGCCGGGGCGATGATGCTGCGGTGCCCCAGCGCCCGGGGCCCCAGTTCGGCCCGGCCGTGCAGCACCACCACCGGCTCCCGCTCGCGGTGCAGCAGCTCGGCGACCTCCTCGATCTCGCACGGCCGCCAGGACCAGCCCGCCGGCGGCGCGTCGCCGTAACCGACCGCGGGGCCGGCGAAGACCGACCAGGTCAGCGCGGCGGTCCCGGTGCGCCGGATCAGCTCGGCGCAGGCCGCCCCGATGGCCGAGCCGGCGTCGTTGGGAAACGGCGGCACCCAGACGTCGGAGAACATCCCGCTGGCCCGGATCGCCGAGTTCCACTTGATGTTGAGCGCGCAGCCGCCGGAGAGGCAGAGCGGTTCGCCGGCGGCGGCGTACTTCGCGGCCGGGCCGTCGCGCAGGCCGGCCAGCAGCAGCCGTAGCAGGTGCTCCTGGAAGCTGGCGAGCACCGCCGCGTCGGAGAGGCCCATCGGTGCCAGCTGGCGCAGCACCTGGGCGCTCCAGATGAACCCGCGGGGCACCTCGATCGGCAGCAGCCGCCGGGTGTGCTCCGCCATCACCGCGATCGCCGCCTCGTCCGGTTCGGCCAGCGCGGCGTACGCCATCGCCTTGCCGGAGATCGGCAGCAGCGCCTCCAGCTGGGCGAAGTCGCCCAGCCCGCCGAGCGAGCGGCGCTGCTCGGCGGAGACCTTGAACGGCGCGAAGTGGGAGGCGAAGACCGGGTAGAGCGCGCCCGCGATGCCGAGCACCGGCCCCAGCGCGGTCAGCGACCGGGCCGCCGGGTCGAACCGGTAGAGCGCCGCCGGCATCCCGCCGTCCCAGACCAGGATCAGCGCGGGCTTCCCCTCCCGCGCGTACGGGCTGGTGCAGTAGCTGGCGAGGGCGTGGTCGGTGGCGTGCGGGTAGCTGGTGTGATCGAGGTTCCGGCCGCCCAGCGACAGTCCGGCGCCGGTGATCCCGGTCAGCGCCTCCGCGGGCTCGCCGGGGCCGCCGAGCACGGCGTAGCCGGCGAGGTCCAGGGTGCGGGAGGTGCCGTCCTCGCGGACCACCTCCGCCCCGGCCCGGCCGTCGCGCGACTGCACCCAGCCGTCGACGCTGACCGCCCGCACGTCGGCGATGTCGACGTCGTGCAGCGCGAGCTGGTGCGCGACGTCGGCGAGGTCGGACAGGTGCGCGTGGCGGCGCCGGTTGTCGATCTTCTCCGCCTCGACGGAGAAGAGGAGCCGGTCACCGTCGATCGCCGCCACCGCGCCGTCGTGGGTCACCTTGAGGCCGCAGATCACCTGTCGACCGGTCACGCCTACCACCACCCCCACCCGCCGCCGGTGCGGCGCTAACCGTCGAGCGACGTCCGGACGCCAATTGACCGCCGAATTGATCAGGCGGCAGACGGATTGCCATTCTTGGCGTCCATCTGGCGCAACACGTAGTCCTCGATGTCCTTGATGGACCGGATGTTGCGCGCGTTTTCCTCGTCGATGGGCGGCAGGTCGAACTCGTCCTCGAGCGCGAATGCGAGTTCGAGGAGAGCCAGTGAGTGGTACTCGAGATCCTCGACCAGCAGAGCCTCGTCGGTGACCTCACGCTGCGGGTTCGGCGCCAGGTCCAGGATGATGTCCCGGAGCTGCGTTCTGACTTCTGATTCAGTTCGAGTCGGCACGTCGTGGACGTTAGTTCGACGTTTCCGGATGCGAAAGTGCACGCGTATTCAGTTGCACAGCTCAGTTGTCACCGCGCGTGTAGAGGATTCCCTCGGACCAGACGTAACGGGTCTCGCCCCAGGCCATGGCCGAGCCCGGGTCGGGGAAGAAGCCCTTGCCCGGGTGGTTGGCGCTGGTGTTGCAGAGCACCGGGACGCCGCTGAGCCGGTGGTAGGCGCGCAGCAGCTCGTAGGTCGGGCTGTTGCCGGCGTCCACGGTCTGCAGCCGGGCGCTGCCGTCCACGTGCACGATCGCCGGCACCCGGTCCACCCACTCCGGGCGGACGTCGTGGGCGAAGAGCATGTACGGGTCGCGGGTGCCCGGCGCGAACACCTCGGTGGCGTGCTCCTCCAGGCAGATCGGGGCGACCGGCCGGTACCCCTCCCGGCGCTTGAGCCGGTTCAGGGTGTCCCGCATGGACGCGCTCACCGCCGGCGCGATGATGCTGCGGTGGCCCAGCGCCCGCGGGCCGAGCTCGGCCCGGCCGGTGACCACCACCACCGGCTCGTTCTCCCGGTGCAGCAGCTCGGCCAGGCCGGCGACGTCGCAGGGGCGCGCCGACCAGCCGTCCGGGACCACGCCGTCCCAGCGCACGCCCGGCCCGGCGAAGGCCGACCAGCGCACCGCCGAACGACCGGTGAGCCGGACCATCTCGGCGCAGGCGGTGCCGATCGCGGAGCCGGCGTCGTTGGGGAACGGCGGCACCCAGACCTCGTCGAAGAGGCCGCTGGCGCGCAGCCCGGCGTTCCAGGTGATGTTCAGGTGGCAGCCGCCGGAGAGGCAGAGCGGCAGGCCGGCCAGCTCCGGGGCGTCCCGCAGCGCCGCCCGGACCCCGGCCAGCAGCACCCGGAACAGGTACTCCTGGAACGAGGCGATCACCGTGGCGTCGGGCAGGCCGGCGCCGTCGAGGCGACGCAGCACCTCCCGGGTCCAGCCGTACATCCGCAGGTGGGTGTCCGCCGGCGGCAGGTCGGCGCTGACCCGTTCCATCACCGCGATGGCGTCCTCGTCCGGCTTGCCGAGCGCGGCGTACGCCATCGCCTTGCCGGAGACCGGGAAGAGCGCCTCCATGCCGAACATCCGGTCCCGGTCCGGGCTGCGCCGGTCCACCCGGAACGGCGGGAAGTGCGACGCGAAGATCGGATAGAGTCCGCCGGAGGCCGGGCCGACCGGACCGACCCGGCGCAGGGTGCAACCGCGCGGGTCGTACCGGTAGAGGAAGGGCGGCATCCCGCCGTCCCAGACCACCACCAGCGCCGGCCGGTCCCGTTCGGCGAACGGCGAGGTGCAGTAGCTGGCGAACAGGTGGCCCGCGGCGTGGGTGTAGCTGACGAAGCCGCCGGGCATCGGGTGCAGCGGCAGGCCGTCGCCGCGGACCGGCCGGACCGGCCCCTCCGGCACGTCCGGGTCGTCGGTGTAGTCGGCGACCCGCAGCGGGTACGCCCGGCCATCGCGCCCGCGCAGTTCCACGTACGAGGAGCCGTCCACCCGGGGCGTCCACCCGTCGACCGCGACGTGCGTGACGCCGGCCGGGTCCACGCCGCTGGCCCGCAGCTCGTCGAGGATCTGGTCGGCGTCGGCGAGGCCGCAGTGCCGGGGCGAGTTGGCGATCTTCTCCGCCTCGGTGGAGAAGAGCAGGCGCCCGTCGGTGATCACCGCGACGGCACCGTCGTGGGTCAGCTTGAGTCCGCAGATGACTGCCGTACCGGTCATGTCGAAAGCCTTCCGCCGCGTGGCTGGGAGTGCCGTTCCTCCCCGGTGCCGCGGCGCCCGGCCCGCCGGTTGTTCAAGTGGGCAGTGTCCGCACTCGCTCACCCGCCCGGCACGGAGCGGGCGATGGTCACCGGGCACGGAACGCGTCCAGGTGCCACGCAGCCGGAGCGGTGTCATCCTGACCCGCCTGGCCGGCCGGCGACAACGGCCGCAAGATACCGCCATGCCGAGCACCGCTGAAGAGCGCCGACCGGCGACCGGCTCCCGGCTGCTGTCCTGGGTGGAACGCCCGGGAGCGGGCGTGGTCCGGTTCGCCGGCCCGGGCGACGGGTGGGACGAGTGGCCGTACCCGCGGCTGGCCTCGGCCGTGCGCCGGGTCGCGGCCGGGCTGCGCGCGGCCGGGGTCCGCCCCGACGACGTGGTGGTGCTGGTCGAGCCGACCGGGCCGGGCTTCGTCAGCGGCTACTTCGGCGCGATGCTGGCCGGCGCCGTGCCCAGCCCGGTCGCCCCGCCCGCGCTCGGCCAGGATCTCGACGGCTACCTGGCGCACGTACGGCAGATCGTCGCCGCGGCCGGGCCCCGGCTGGTGGTGACCGGCGGCACGCTGGCCGAGCCGGTGCGCGCGGTCGCCGGGACCGCCGGCGTGGTGCGCACCGCCGACCTGGCCACCGCCGCGGACGAGCCGGTCGACGGCCGCCGCGCCGGGCTGGCCCTGCTCCAGTTCACCTCGGGCTCCACCGGCCGGCCCCGCGGGGTGCGGGTGCCCTTCGCCGCGCTGGAGCACAACGTGACCGCGATCGGCCGCTGGCTGCGGCAGGGCCCCGACGACCCGACCGCCTCCTGGCTGCCGCTGCACCACGACATGGGGCTGATCGGCTGCCTGCTCACCCCGGTCGCGCACCAGGGCGACCTGTGGTTGCTGACACCGCAGCAATTCGTCCGCGACCCGCTGCGCTACCTGCGCTGCTTCGGCGAGCACGGGGCGCGGCTGACCGCCATGCCGAGCTTCGGGCTGCGGCACGTGGTCAACCGGGTCCGGCCGGAGCACCTCGCCGGGCTGGACTTCGCCGCCTGGCGGGCGGTGATCGTCGGCGCCGAGCGGGTCTCGCCCGCCGCGCTGGAGGAGTTCTGGCGGCTGCTCGCCCCGCACGGGCTCGACCGGCGCGCCCTGCTGCCGGCGTACGGGCTGGCCGAGGCGACCCTGGCCGTCACCGGCGGGGCGCTGGACGAGCCCTGGCGCACGGTCCGGGTCGACGCGGCGCGGATCCCGCTCGGCGGCGTCCCCGCCGACGGCCCGGCCGCCGCCCCGCTGGTCGGCTGCGGCGCCCCGCTCGACGGCGTGTCGGTGCGGGTCCTCGACGACGAGGGCCGGCCGCTGCCCGACGGCCGGGTGGGCGAGATCGAGGTGGGCGGCGCGTCGGTCACCGCCGGCTACCTCGGCGACCCGGCCGGCGCCGCGGCCCGGTTCACCGCCGGCACGGTCCGCACCGGCGACAGCGGGTTCCTGCGCGACGGGCAGCTCTACGTGCTCGGCCGCCTCGGCGACAGCCTCAAGCTGCGCGGGCGCACCCTCTTCGCCGAGGACGTGGAGGCGGCCCTGGAGGCGGCCGGCGTGCCCCGGCACCGGCACACCGTCCTGCTCGGACACACCGACGCGCCGGTGGCCATGGTGCTGCTGGAGAACGCGGAACCGGACTGGGTGCGGCGGGCCACCGCGGTCGTCCGCCGGCTCACCGAGGGTGCCGAGTTGATCGCGCTGCGCGTTCCGGTCGGTACAATCCTGCGGACCACCAGCGGAAAGCCGCGCCGCCGGGTGATGTGGCAGCGCTTCCGCGACCACGACGGAGGGAGCCACCGTGCACGGTGAGGTCGACGCGCTGGTCATCGGCGCCGGGGTGAGCGGGCTGAGCACCGCCATCTGCCTGCAGGAGGCGGGGCTGCGGGTGCTCGTCCGCGCGGCGCAGCCACCGGAGCGCAGCACGTCGATGATGGCCTCGGCGATGATCGGGCCCAGCTTCGCCGCCCCCGGCGACGCCACGCTGGGCTGGCAGCGGGAGACGGTCCGCCGGCTCACCCCGGGCACCCCGGGCGTGCGGGTGCTGGACGGGCTGATGGCGGCCCGGCCCGCGGGCATGGTCCCGCCCGGCGTGGAGCGGATCGAGGGCTACCGCCCGTGCCGGCCGGAGGAGCTGCCGGAGGGCTACGGCACGGCGTTCTGGGTCCGCCAGCCGGTGGTGGACATGCCGCCGTACCTGCGCCACCTGGCCGACCGGTTCGCCGCCACCGGCGGCCGGCTGGTGCTGGAGCCGGTGCGGTCGCTGGACGAGGCGGCCGAGGTCGCGCCGCTGGTGGCCAACTGCGCCGGGCTCGGCGCGGCGGAGCTGACCGGCGACCGCCAGCTCAAGCCGGTGCGCGGGCCGAAGATCGTGGTGGCCAACCCGGGCATCGAGCACTTCTTCATCGAGGCGCCGCTGGGCCCGATCTGGGCCGGCTTCATCCCGCACGGCGACCGGGTGGTGCTCGGCGGCACCCACCGGGACTCCGCGGACACCACCCCGGACGAGGCCGAGGCGGCCGAGATCATCCGCCGCTGCGCGCTGGTCGAGCCCCGGCTGGCCGACGCGCCGGTGCTGGAGCACTCGGTCGGGCTGCGGCCCGGCCGGCCGGCGCCCCGACTGGAGCTGGAGAAGCGTGACCGGGCGCGGATCGTGCACAACTATGGCCACGCCGGCACAGGGGTCATGCTGTCGTGGGGATGCGCCAAGGAGGCGGCCGACCTGCTGGTGTCGTGACGCGGTCGGGCCGGCCCCATGACCAGAAGGGACACCGGGCATGACGGACTCCCGGCCCGACGAGTCGCAGCTGATCTCGGAAGCCGTCGCGTACGCGGCGCGACTGGACGTGTCGCGGGTCCGCGAGGAGCTGTCGGCCCCGCAGGGCCCGCACCGGTGGCCCCGGCACCGGCTCAACGAGGTGGACCTGGAGTGGCGGCGGTGGCGGCTGCGCCGCTGGCTGGCCGCCGACGACGACCCGGCCGGCTCGATCCGGCTCTTCGAGCGGCTCGCGGTGGCCGCCGGGGTGCCCCCGGCGGCCACCGCGCCGGTCGCCGCCGAGGTCGGCGGGCCACTGACCACGCTCAGCTACGACGAGATGTTCCCGCAGGGCCCGCTCATCGCCAAGGCGATGCAGGCCCGGGTGGTCCGGCAGGTGGCCGCCCGGGAGACCGACGAGCAGTACGCGGCCATGATGCTGGCCTCCACCCGGCGCCGCTCGGACTACCTGCGCAAGCTGCCCGACGACACCTGGTGGATGATCGGCGACCTGATCTCGGAGGCCACCCGGCGGGCCTGCGTGGCCGAGATCGCCACCCTGCCGGCCAGCGCCGGCGCCGCGTACGACGGCGGGCTCAGCCCCGGCTGGGACAAGGAGCACGACGCGCTGGTCAGCCGCTCCTGCAACGCCTACCTGGGCGCCGGCCCGGTGCTGGTGGCGATCCACGAGGACCCGGCGCTGGTGGCGCAGATCTCGGCGCGGATGGGCCGGCGGATGTACCCGACCCGCTGCACCTACCTCGAGTACCGCCCGGGCGACTTCCTCGGCGTGCACACCGACCAGCCGACCTGCGAGGTGTCGCTGCTGTTCACGGTGGACGGCGAGCCCGGCCCGATGCGCTCCTACTTCGACCGGGCCGGGGCCGACCCGGCGTCGCTGCACCGCTGGGTGCACGACAACGGCCAGTTCCCCGACGGCGGGCAGGACTTCGTCTACCGGCCCCGGGAGGGCTTCGCGCTCACCGGCCGCGCCGTGCCGCACGCCCGGCTGCCGCAGCAGGAGAGCGCCTTCATCGGCGCGCTGTTCTACAGCGGACTGGTCTGAGGCCGCCGGCGCACCTGCACGGCGGTGTACTCGGCCAGCCCGAGCGGGCCGTTCTCCACCCCGATGCCGCTGCACTTCATGCCGCCGAAGGGCTGGTCCGGGCCGAGCAGGGCGTGCCCGTTGACCCAGACCGTGCCGCACTCCAGCCGGTCGGCCACCGTCCAGGCCCGGTCGGTGTCGGCCGACCAGACCGACCCGCCCAGCCCGTACGAGCTGGCGTTGGCGCGCCGGACGGCGTCCTCGACGTCCCGGTACGGCACCACCGGCAGCACCGGGCCGAACTGCTCCTGGTCCACCACCGGATCGCCGTCGTCGACGCCGGTCAGCACCGTCGGGGCGTAGTACAGCCCGGGCCCGTCCGGGGCGGTGCCGCCGGCCGCCACCCGGGCGCCCCGGTTCCGGGCCGCGGCCACCAGGTCGGCGACCCGGGCGAACTGCCGCCGGTGCGCGAGCGGGCCGAGCTGGGTGCCCTTGGCGGTGGGGTCACCGACCCGGACCGCCCGGGCCCGGTCGGCCAGCGCGTCCACCAAGCGGGCGTGCAGGCGCTCCGGCGCGTACAGCCGCTTGATCAGCACGCACGCCTGCCCGTTGTTGGCGAACGAGTCCCAGAACAGCCGGTCGGCCAGCTCGTCCGGGTCGGCGTCGTCGAGGACGATCGCCGGGTCGTTGCCGCCCAACTCCAGCACGTACCGCTTCAGGTCGCCGCCGGCCCGGGCCGCCACCCGGCGGCCGGCCGGCACCGAACCGGTGAACGTGACGTGCGCGGGCACCGGGTGGGCCACCAGCGCCGCGCCCAGCGCGTCGTCGCCGCTGACCACGTTGACCACGCCGGGCGGCAGCACCCCGGCGAGCACCCGGCCCAGCTCCAGGGTGGCCAGCGGCGCGTACGGCGACGGCTTCAGCACCACCGCGTTGCCGGCCCGCACCGCCGGGGCCAGCTTCGCCGCGGCCACCGCCACCGGGAAGTTCCACGGGGTGACGGCGGCGACCACGCCCAGCGGCCGGCGGACCAGGTCGGCGTAGCCGCGCCGGTCGTCCTGCAGCACCTCGGGGGGCAGCTCCAGGTCGGCGTGGTGGCGCAGGGTGGCCGCGGCGGCGTACACCTCGCCGACGGCCAGCGGCAGCGGCTTGCCCATCTCGGCGGTGACCAGGGCGCCGATCCGCGCCGCGGCCCCGCCGACCGCCCGGGCGGCGGCGCGCAGCCGCTCGCGCAGCGCGTCCTCGTCGGCGCTCCACTCCCGCCACGCCCCGGCCGCGGCGCGCAGCGCCGCGTCGAGCTGCTCCGGGGTGCACCGGGGCGCCAGCCCGCACACCGTCCCGGTGGCCGGGTCGACCACCTCGACGTGCGTGTCGCCGGGCACCGCGGCGCCGCCGACGGTCATCGGAGTCGGCTCCATCACGCCGCCCCGGCCAGCGCGGCGACGTGGATCGACGGGTAGGCCGGCACGAAGCCCAGCCCGGCCCGGGCGGCGCGGGTGTCCACCTCGCCGCCGAACTGGTCGGTGTCCAGCACCGGGGCGTCCGCCGACTCGCCGTACGGCAGGCTCACGTGCCCGGCCAGCTCGGCCAGCTCGGCGGCGGTCACCGGGGCGTCGTCGGCGATGTTGAACACCCCGGTGGCGTCGGCGTCCAGCGCGTGCAGCACGCTCTGCCGCACGTCCGCGTGGTGCACCAGGTGCAGCCGCTGCCCGGCCGGGGCGCGGCGGGCCCAGGCGAAGGCGTCCACCAGGTGCGGGTCACCCTCGCCGTAGGTGTAGGCGACCCGGAGCACGCACACCCCCAGCGGCGTGTCGAAGAACTCGGCGACGGCCCGTTCCGCGCCCAGTTTGGCGGCGGGGAACGGCGCGCCGGCCGGGTCGCGCAGCGGGTCGTCCTCGCGGGTGGCCCGCCCGGGCGTCGGGCGGTAGATGAGGTAGCTGCTCAGCTGCACGAACCGGCGGGCGCCGGCGGCCTGGGCGGCCGCGGCGAGCCGGGCGGTGGCCAGGTGGTTGAGCCGGTCGGCCTCGCGGGCGTCGATGCCGGTGAACGCGCTGGCGATGTGCACCACCGCGTCCATCCCGTCGACCGCGCGCCGGCAGGTGTCCGGGTCGGTGAGGTCACCCACCACCAGGTCACGGTTGCCGCCGGCGGGGCCGCCCGCCGGATTCCAGACGGCCAGCCGCAGCCGCACCCCCCGGGCGCGCAGCAGCGGGATGAACCGGGCGCCCACCCGGCCGGTGGCCCCGGTCAGCAGGACGGCGCCGGTCATCGGGCCACCGCCAGGTCGTCCGCGGTGTCGAACACCGGCCGCCCGGTGGCGGCGAGCCGTTCCAGCAGCGCGACGCCGTGCCCGGTCGGGGGCATGGCCAGCATCTCCCGGCGCAACCGCCCGGCGTTGGCCCGGTAGAGCGGATCGTCGAGCACGGCACGGACCGCCGCGCGCACCTGCCCCGGGTCCAGCGTGCGGTGGTCCAGCTGCACCGCGGCGCCGGCCGCGGCGAGCCGGTGCGCGTGGTACGGCTGGTCCACCGCCACCGGGATCACCACCATCGGCAGGCCGTGCCGCAGCGCCCCCACCGTGGTCAGGTAGCCGGCGTGCTGCACCACCGCCGCGCACCGGGACAGCACCGCCTCCTGCGGGATGTAGTGCTCGGCGCGGATGTTCGGGCCGATCGCGGCCAGCGGCGCCGGGTCCACCCCGGACCCGACGGTCATCACCACCGTCACGTCCTCGTCGCGCAGCCCCTCGGCGACGGTGGCGAACAGCGGCGCCACCTGGTTGAACGCGGTGCCCATGGTGACGTAGACGACGGGCCGGTCGGGCAGCGTGCCGGGCCAGCCGGGCACCTCGGCGCCGACCTGGTAGAGCGGCGGCTGGACCAGGTGGGCCACGTCCGGCTCGGCCGGGCCGTCGAACCACTGCAGCGGGTTGGCGCTCAGCGGCTGCCAGCTCGGCAGGTACGCGTCGAGGTAGAGGTAGGGGTAGAGCCGGTCCAGCCCCGGGTCGGCGGGCAGGCCGAGCCGGCGCCGGGCGGCGTTCCACGGTCCGGCCATCACCTCGGCGAGCACCGGCCGGGGCAGCCTCGGCAGCTGGCCCAGCGCCGCGTACGGCACCCCGGCCGCGTCGGCGGCGAGCGGCGCGGCCCACTCCAGCGACTCGTGCAGCACCACGTCCGGGCGCAGCTCGCGGAGCAGGTCGACCAGGCCGGCCACCATCGAACCGGTGGCCAGGCTCATCAGCCGCAGCCGGCGGCGGGGGTCGTCGAAGACCCCGGAGCGCGGGCCGTCGGCGAGCCAGGCCGGCCCGACCTCGCGGACCGCGAAGCCCGCGCGGGCCACCCAGTCGCCCATCCCCCGGCCGGTCGCCACCACCACCTCGTGCCCCGCGTCCACGGCCGCCCCGGCGAGCGGGGCGATCGCGTGGAAGTGCCCGACCGCCGGCTGACACGTGACGACGAGTTTCATGCCACCGCACCTCCCTGGCGCCATTCCTCGCGGTACCCGCGAGCGGTGATGCCGGCGACGCAGCCGGCCAGTTCGCGTCCCCGGGGGCCGCGCACCACGGCGTCGGCCGGCCCGCCGGCCGCCACCTCGGCGACCACCGCGGCGGTGGCGGCGGCCAGCGCCGCCACGTCGGCGTCGGAAACCCGCCGGAAGCCCAGGTCGTTGGTGCCGATCCGGATGCCGCTGGTCTCCGCCGCCGGGCGCGGGTCACGCGGCACCAGGTTCATGTTCACCAGCACGCCGAGGCGGCGCAGCACCTCGGCCACCTGCCGGCCGGTGACCGCGACCCCGCGCAGGTCGGCGAGGACGAGGTGGCTGTCCGTGCCGCCGGAGACCACCGGCACGCCGTGCGCGGCCAACGCCATGGCGAACGCCCGGGCGTGCCGCACCACCCGCCGCATCGCCGCGCCGAACTCCGGCCGGGCGGCGAAGCCCAGTGCCACCGCCTTGGCGGCGATCCCGCCGAAGTCGGGGGTGCCCTGGAAGCCGGGGAAGACCGCCCGGTCCAGCGCCCGGGCGGGCACCCGGGACGACGCCCCGCGCAGCAGCAGCCCGCCGCGGGGCCCGCAGAGCTGCTTGTAGGTGGAGGTGGTCACCACGTCGCAGTGCGGCACCGGGGAGGGGTGCGCGCCGGCGGCGACCAGTCCGCTGACGTGGCTGATGTCGGCCATCAGCAGCGCGTCCACCTCGTCGGCGGCGGCCCGGAACGCCGCGAAGTCCAGCTGGCGGGGGTACGCCGACCCGCCGCAGATGAGCAGCCGGGGCCGGACCTGCTTGACCAGCACGGCCAGCGCGGCGTGGTCGATCAGACCCCGCTCGTCGACCTCGTAGTAACTGGCGGCGATCCGCTTGGCGATGCTCGCGCCCCGGGAGACGTGGGTCAGGTGGCCGCCGTGGTCCAGTTCCAGGGCGAGCACGGTGTCGCCCGGGTCGAGCAGGCCGTAGAGCACCGCGAGGTTGGCCGCGGAACCGGAGAGCGGCTGCACGTTGGCGTGCGGAGCGCGGAAGAGCTGCTCCGCCCGGGTGCGGGCCAGCCGCTCGACCTGGTCGACCACCTCGGTGCCGGGGTGGTAGCGGCCGCCGGCGTAGCCCTCGGCGGTGACCGAGCTGAACAGCAGCGCGTGCGCCACCAGCGCCGCCGGCAGGGTGGGGCTCGCCGCGGCGACCAGGTTCAGCGTGCCGCGCTGGCGGCGCAGCTCGGCGTGGGCCAGCCGCACCAGCGGGGCGTCCCGCCCGGCCAGCGAGGCCAACGCGTCGGCGCACCAGGCGCGGACGGCGTCCAGGTCGGCCGGGGCGTCCAGGTCGGTCACGGCGTGACCCAGGCGTCGGTGCGGTTGCGCACCTGCCGGACGATCTCGCCGACCAGCGCCCGGCGGCAGGGCTGGAGGAAGAAGTGGTCGCCGGCGAAGACCCGTACGGTGCACCCGGCGGCGGTCACCTTGCCCCAGTCCGGCAGCACGGCGAGGTCCACGTCCGGGTCCGCGTCGCCGCTGACCGCGAGGACGGGGCAGCGCAGCGGCGGCCCGTCGACCGGCCGGTAGGTCTCGCTGAGCCGGTAGTCGGCGCGCAGCACCGGCAGCACCAGGGCGCGCAGCTCCGGGCTCTCCAGCACCGCCCGGCTGGTGCCCCCGGCCCGGGCGACGTCCGCCCAGAGCGCGTCGTCGTCCATCAGGTGCACCGCCCGGGACGGATCCAGCGGCGCCTGCCGCCCGGAGACCACCAGCAGCGCCGGCGGCGTGCCGGCCGCGTCCAGTCGCCGGGCCACCTCGTAGCCGACCGCCGCGCCGAGGCTGTGTCCGAACAGGACCAGCGGCGCGTCGCGGGCGGCGCCGAGGGCGTCGGCGTACCGGTCGGCCAGCTCGCCGAGGTCGGTGGCGGATGGCTCGCGCAGCCGGTCCTCGCGCCCCGGGTACTGCGCGGCCAGCAGCTCGACGTCCGCCGGCAGCTCGTCGCACCAGGGCCGGAAGAAGCTGGCGCTGCCGCCCGCGTGCGGGAAGCAGGCCAGCCGGGCGTTCGCCGCCGGTACGGGCCGGTAGCACTGGAACCAGGGCGTGTCCGCCCGGCGCGGATAGCCGTTCACGTCAGCACCTCGTGCTCCCCCTCGATCAGGTCCTGCGCCGCGAGGATCCGCGGCTCGTCCCGGCGGACCAGCTCCACCGGGCCCAGCAGCTGGGTGATCTCCCGGGTCAGCTGGCACAACCCGAGGTGGTACTGCCCGTCGGTCATCGGGTCCGCGCCGGCGGCGACGTCGTCGGTGAGCCGCCGCACGGCGACGCGGACCGCCTCGGGCCAGAGCGTGTCTAGCGTCCGGGCCCAGCTCGGCGCGTCCGGCGGCCCGACCGGGGTGGTGCCGGCGAGGCCGAGGTGGGCGGCGCCGAGCCGGTCGAAGCCGGTCTCGCCGGCCGCCTCGCGGGGCAGGTGCGGCCGGACGGTCCAGAGCACCGGGCCGGTGCTGGAGACCAGCGTCAGGTGCCCGCCCTCGGTGCCGATGGTGATCCGGTGCCACAGGTGGGCGTGGTTGTCCGGCTCGCGCGGGTCCATCTGGTGCTGCACCCGCAGCGTGGTGGGCACGCCGGCGAGCACCCCGTCGAGGCTGCGGAACGGCACGTCCAGCGGCGTCATGGCGCGCACCGCCGCCGGCAGCGGGGCCGGCGGCGCGAAGCCCCACGGCCGCAGCCGGCCGAGCGCCGCGCCGAGCACGTCGAGAAGCGTGTAGAGCACCTGGACGCTGCCGGCCGCGTCCACGAAGAGCGGCGGCTGCCGGCGCAGCAGCGACCGGGCGGCGGTGACGAAGCGGCGTACCGGCGCCACGTGCACGTGGTGGCTGTTGAGCCGGTAGTGCACCCGGTTGGCCCGCGCGGTCCGCAGGCAGCCGGCCAGCTCGTCGGCGTGCAGCGGGTGCTCCTGGAGCACGTGGATTCCCCGGGACATCAGCGCCTCGGCCAGCCGGGCGCCGGGCCCGCCGGTGATCGCCGAGCCGACCACCACACAGGCCACCTCGATGTCCTCGGGCAGCTCGTCGGGGTGCCGGTAGAGCGGCACGCCCCACCGCCGGGCGCAGGCGGACGAGCGGTCGCTGCCCCGGGCCAGGATGCCGGCCAGCTCCACCGGCGAGTCGGGCGCGCCGAGCCCGGCGAGGTAGATCCGGCCGAAGCCGGTGCCGCAGACCAGCGCCCGGGGCCGGGTCACAGCACCCCCTCCTCGACCGTCGCGGCGTCGGTGGCCACCCCGTCGAACAGGTCGAACGCGCGCACCACCCCGGTGGCCCGCAGCGCCTCGACCAGCTCGGCCCCGGCGAGCCCCTCGGCGGCCAGGTGGGCGCCCGGCGGCACCCGGCCGGCGAGCACCTGCGCGGCGGCGAGCGCGCAGACCGTACCGGTGATCTCCGAGGTGTCCGTCGAGCGGAGCACCAGGGTGCGGGTGCGCTCGTCCCCGGCCGGCCCGGTGCCGGTGAGCTCGAAGACCAGCAGCTGGTAGGGACGCTTGCCGAACATGTCCAGCTCGGCGGCCGCGGCCAGTTCCCGGGCCGCGGCGCGCAGGTCGCTCTCCCCGGCCATCGCGCCCTGCAACCGGCTGAGGGTGGCCATCATCGCCGCGCCGCCGTCGAAGACGGCGTGCCAGCGCACCTCGGTCAGTCCGAGGTCGACCGCGAGCCGTTGCGCCTCGTAGCCGAGGTACGGGTAGGCGGTGACCCGGCCGGGGAAGAACGGCAGCTCCACATCGGTCAGCGCGGCCGCGGCCCGGGTGACCCGCCGCCCGTCCAGCCAGACCGCCTGCGACTCCTCGTCCCGGGTCCGCAGGCTGAGCAGGTAGTCCACCGCGCCGGCCGGGGTCAGCCGGTCCATCACCCCGACGTACGCGACCAGCCGCCGCGGCCGGCGGAACTCCGTCGCGGCGAGCCAGCGGGGCAGCAGCCCGGTCAGCCCGGGCATCAGGCCGGCGGTGACCAGCGCGGTTCGCCCGGCCCCGGCCAGCCCCAGCGGGGTGAGCCGGTCGAGCAGCGGGAGGTCGCCGCCCGCGTCGACGTAGTCCGCGCCGGCGGCCAGCGCCGCCCGGGCCACCCGGTCCACCACCAGGTACGACGCGGCGCTGGCGTTGACCACCAGCCGGCAGCCGGCGCAGAACCGGCGCAGCGCCTCGTCGTCGTAGACGTCGACCGCCATCGCCTCGCCGCCGCCGGCCAGCTCCCGGCGGACCAGGTCCTCGGCGGCGGCCAGCCGACGGCCGCCGACCCGAAGCCGGTACCCCGGGCCGAGCACCCGGTGCAGCCGGCGGACCAGCGCGCTGCCCACGGCGCCGTACCCGCCGACGACTCCGACCGGCGCGCTCACGACCGCCGCGCCCCGGCCTCGTGGACCACCCGCAGCTCGCCCAGGCAGGCGTCACGCCAGAGCCGTTCCGCCCGCGCCGCCGCCCGGGGCCACCGGGCCGGATCGAAGCCGACGACCAGGGTCAGGTCGCCGGCGTACAGCGGTGGCCGGTGTCGGGCCAGGGCGTCGAGCCCGGCCCGGAACGCGCGGTGCCGGGCGGTCAGCTCGGTCGGCTCGACGTCGAGCACCGAGGCGATCCGGGCCAGCCGCCAGTCGGCCGGTTCCTCGGCCAGCGCGGCGAACGCGCTCTCGTCACCGGCCTCGACGGCCCGGGCCAGCTCCGGCTCGCCGGGCAGGCCGAGGTCGACGGGGTCGACCCCGAGGTCGCGGGCGAACAGGTACTCCCCCAGCAGCTCACCGGGCTCGCCGTCGGGCAGCGGCAGGCCGGCGACCACGGTGAGGCCGGCGATCGTGGTGCCCGCCTCGGCGAGCTGCCGGGCCAGCTCCACCGCCAGCACGCCGCCGAGGTCCCGGCCGGCCAGCTCGACCGGCCGGCCCCGCAGTTCGCCGCGGAGCGCCGGGACCCAGCCGGCGGCCCGCCGCTCCGGGTCGGTCTCGCCGGCGTCGGCGGGCAGCTCCAGCCGGACCGGGCCGTCCGGCGGCACCGCGAACGGCAGGCCGGGCGCGGGGGCGGGCTCCGCCGGGGGCGGCGCGGCCTCCCCGCCGGAGAGGCCGGCCGCGAGCGAGCGGACCGTCGCCCCCTCCAGCAGGTCCCGCAGCATGGTGTCGAAGAGCGCGCCGGACGCGGCCGGCACGTCGTCCCGGATCCGGCCGACCAGCTGCGCCGCGAGCAGCGAGTCGCCGCCCAGGCTGAAGATGTCGTCGTCCCGGCCCACCCGCTCGGTGTTCAGCACGTCGGCCCAGATCGCGGCGATCGCGGTCTCCAGCGGCCCGGTGGGCTCGGCGGACCCGGCGCCGCGGGCGGCGCCGGCCCGGGGCAGCAGGGCGCGCAGGGCGCTGCGGTCCACCTTGCCGTTGCCGCTGAGCGGGATCGCGTCGAGCACCTCCAGCCGGCTCGGCAGCATGTACTCCGGCAGCCGCTCGGCGAGGTGCCGGCGCAGCTCCGCCGGGTCCACGTCGGCCCGGTCCGGCTTGAACCGGGCCGCGAAGACGTGCATGCCGATCGCGTCCAGCGCGGCGTCGGTCGCGGAGAGCTGGATCGCCGGCTCGGCCCCTGCCGCGGCGAGCAGCTCGCGCCACTGGGGTGCGGAGATGAAGGTCTCGTCCCGCCCGGCGCGGACGTCGGCGAAGTCGCCGGCGGTGGCGTCGAAGAGGAACTCCATCGAGGTGAGGATCTGGTAGTTGTCCCGGGTGGTCTCGATGAACACCAGCCAGCCGCCGGGGCGCAGCAGCTCCCGGAACCGGGCCAGCGCCTGGCCGGCGTCCCGGGCGTAGTGCAGCACGTTGGCGCAGAGGATCACGTCCACGCTGTTCGCCGTCATGCCCTGCTGCCGGAAGTCCACGTTGAGGTCGAACAGGTGGTAGTCGACCCACGGGTGGTGGCCGAACCGCTCCCGGGCGCTGTTCAGGAAGAACTGCGACACGTCGGTGAAGGCGTAGCGCACCGGGTAGCGGTCCAGCGCGGGGATCAGGTCGGTGCTGGTGCCACCGACGCCGGCGCCCACCTCCAGCACCCGCATCGGGCGGTCGGCCGACCAGGCCGCGGCGAGGTCGCAGATCGCCCGGACGACCAGCCGGTTGAGGCTGTGGCTGAGGAAGTTGCCCTGGTACGCCGACTCCTGGATGTCCAGCCGCCCCTGCGGGAAGAGCAGCTGCACCGGGTCCACCTCGTCGCGCATAAGCTCGGGCAGGTGCCGGCTCGCGGTGCGGAAGTAGCCGACCAGCTCGGTGCGCAGGCCGCCCGAGTCCTGCATCCGGTCCACCTCCCGCCACGCCGCGTCGACGGTGGCCGCGTCCACGGCGAGGCTCTCCGGCGCCGGCCGGAGCCGCCCGGCCGGATCGCGCCCCACCAGCCCGTGCCGCTCCAGCGCGGCGAGCCAGCGCCGGATCAGCCGCTGGTGCTTGGCGCCCACCCGGGCGGTGCGCATCACCTCGTCCACCGTGTGCCCGGCCTCGGCGGAGGTGAACAGGCCCTGGTCCCGCAGCGCGCAGATCATCGCCAGCAGCGCGGTCCGGTCCAGCTGGCGGGCGAACCGGACGGCCTGCCCGCCGTCCTGCTCCGCCCGGATCGCGGCCAGCTCCCGGGCCGCGGCGGCGGCCAGGTCGAGCGGGGCGTCCGGGCCGTCGGCCCGGCGGGCCGGCTCGACGAACCCGACCAGCCGCCGCTCCAGCGGGCCGTCGCCCTCGACCACCACCGCCGCGGCGCCGACCGGCGGGTACGCCTGCGCCGCGGCCTCGATCTCGGCCAGCTCGATCCGGTGCCCCCGGATCTTGACCTGGAGGTCCTCCCGGCCGAGGAACTCGATGTCCCCGCCGGGCAGGTAGCGGCCGAGGTCGCCGGTGCGGTAGAGCCGCTCGCCGGTGACCGGATGGCGGACGAACCGCTGCGCGGTCAGCTCCGGGTCGCCGAGATAGCCGTCGGCGACCCCGACACCGCCGATGTACAGCTCGCCGACCGCCCAGTCCGGGCAGGGGCGCATCGCCTCGTCCAGCACGTGCATGGTCTGGTTGGCCAGCGGCCGCCCGTACGGGATGCTCGCCCAGTCCGGCGGCACCTCGTCGATGGGGTAGCCGATGGACCAGATCGAGCCCTCGGTGGCGCCGCCCAGGCTGTGCAGCACCAGGCCGGGGACCAGGGCGCGGATCTGGTCGGGCAGCCGCACCGGGATCCAGTCGCCGGAGAGCATCGCCAGGCGCAGCGAGTCCAGCCCGGCGGCGTCCTCCACGGCCAGGTAGTCGGCGAGCATCTGCAACTGCGCGGGCACCGAGTTCCACAGGGTGACCCGGTGGGCGCGGATCAGGTCCGCCCAGTGCGACGGGTCGCCGCGCCGGTCGGCGGCGGGCAGCACCAGCGCCGCACCGACCGCGAGCGGGCCGAAGATGTCGTAGACGGACAGGTCGAAGGAGAGACCGGCCAGGCCGAGCACCCGGTCGTCCGGGCCGACGGCGAACCGCCGGTTGATGTCCTCGACGGTGTTCACCGCGCCCCGGTGCGGGATCACCACCCCCTTCGGACGGCCGGTGGAGCCGGAGGTGTAGATGACGTACGCGGTGTCCCGGTCGGTGACGCCGACCGGCGCCGGCGGTTCGCCGCCGGGCGCGAGCCCGTCCACCACGATCCGGCGCACTCCGGCGGGCAGGCCCTCGGCGGCGGCCGTGGTCACCGCGTACCGGGCGCCGGCAGCGTCGACCAGCGACTCGGTCCGGGCGACCGGGGCCCGGGTGTCCACCGGCAGGTAGGCGCCGCCGGCCAGCAGCACCCCGAGCACCGCCACCACCTGGTCCGGGCCCGGGGGCAGCAGCACCGCGACCAGGTCGCCCGGCGCGCCGCCCGCGGTGCGCAGCGCGTCCGCGACCCCGGCGGCCCGGGCCAGCAGCTCGCCGTAGCTCAGCGTGCGGTCCGCGCCGATCACCGCCGGCCGGTCCGGGGTACGCCGGCACTGCGCGACCACCCCGTCGTGCAGCAGCGCGCCGGAGAGCGGGGCGGCGGTGTCGTTGACCTCGGCCCGCCGGGCCACCTGGTCGGCCGGCAGCTCCACCGGGTCGGCGTCGTCCCACCGCTGCCCGCCGGCCAGGCCGCGCACCAGGGTGCGGAACGCGCCGAACATCGCCTCGACCATGCCGTCGGGGAAGATGCCCTGCCGGACGTCCCAGTTGACCACCAGCCCGTCGGAGCGCTCCAGCGCCTGGCAGTCGATCCACACCTGCGGGGTCTGGCTGATGCCGTAGCCGAAGCCGACCCGCTCCGGGCCGGACTCGCCCGCCGTGCCGAGCCCGAGCGCGCTGGTGTACACCACCGGCGTCAGCGCGGCGTCCTGGCCCCGGCGGCGGGCCACCTCGCGCAGCACCTCGACGCCGCTGACCAGCAGGTGGTCCATGTCCGCCCAGAGCTGCTGCTGCACCGCCCCGGCCCGCTCGCCGAAGGTCGCGCCGCCGCCACCGTCGACCTCCAGCAGCAGGGCCGAGGTGAAGTCGCCGACCAGCCGGTCGACCTGCGGGTGCAGCGGCAGGCGGCGGAGCATGGTCAGGTTGAGCAGGAACCGCCGGCCCTTGCTCCACCGCCCGATCACCTCGGCGTACGCGGCGAGCACCGCCACCGACGGGGTGACGCCCCGGTCGGCCGCGAGCCGCTTCAACCCCTCGTACGCCTCGGTCGGCAGGTGCAGCTGCCAGCGGCGGAACCGCACCCCGCCCGGCTCGGCGGGGCGGTCGCCGAGCACCATCAGCTCGGGCGCGGGCGGCAGCGTGTCGATCCGCCGCCACCAGTACTCGCGGTCCTTGGCGTAGCGGCGGGTGTCGCGCAGCTGCCGCTCGCCGAGCAGGTAGTCGCGGAAGGAGAGCTCCAGCGGGGGCAGCCGGTGCCCGGGGTCGTGGTAGCACCGGGTGAACTCCTCCAGCAGCAACTGGATGCTCACGTAGTCGGCGACCAGGAAGTCGATCGACAGGTGCAGCACCGCGCGGTCGTCGGCGCGGGTGACCCGCACCTCGAACAGCGGCCAGGCGTCCGGCGGGTAGACCCGGTGGTCCAGTTCGGCCCGCACCCCGTCGATCGCCGCCGCCACCGCGGCCGGGCCGCGGCCTCGCAGGTCGAGCACCGGGACGGCCAGTGGCGGCGGGTCGGGCATGATCCGCTGCGCGCCGGCCGGGTCGATCCGGGCCCGGAGCATGTCGTGGCGCCGCACCAGCATCCGCCACACCTCGGCGACCCGTTCACCGTCGAGGTCCGGGAAGGTCAGCTCGCCGTAGGCGTGGCAGCCCACCCCGCTGTAGGCGAACGCGCTGCGCCGGCCCAACACGTACGACATCTGGATGTCGGTGAGCGGGAACGGCTCGTGCCGCGCCGCCCGGTCCGGCACCAGCCCGGCCGACGGCGCTCCCTTGAGGTACGCCAGCAGTTCGGCGCGGCGGGCCCGCAGCGTCTCGCGGCGCTCGTCGGTGAGCGCCCCACGCGGCGCCCGGAACCGCAGCTGGCCGTCCTCCTCCCACAGCTCGACGCCGTGCGCCTCCAGGGTGTCGACCAGCTCCGACACGGTGACCGGTGGCTCGATCACAGCACCCCCTCCTCGAAGGTCTCCCCCGGTTGGTCGAGCCGCGCCGCGACGACCCGGGCCTGCCCGGCCACCGTCGGCGCGCTCAACACCTCCCGCAGGGACATCTGCACGCCGAACCGCTGCCGGATCAGCTGCACCAACCGGGTGGCGAGCAGGCTGTCCCCGCCGGCGGCGAAGAAACTGCGGTCCCGGTCGACCACCGGGAGGTCGAGCAGCCCCTGCCAGAGCCCGGCCACGCCCGCCTCGGTGGGGCCGCGCGGCGGCTCCACGGCCGCCGCCCCGGCGGCGCCGGCCAGCGCGGTGGCGACCGCCGCCCGGTCGACCTTGCCGTTCGGGCTGAGCGGCAGCCGGGGCAGCACCTCGAGCTGCCGGGGCACCATGTAGTCCGGCAGCCGCCGGGCCAGGTGTGCGCGCAGCCCGTCCGGGTCGACGGCGGCGGAGGCGGTCACCGCGGCGGCGAGCCGGCGGGTGCGCTCCCCGACCGCGCAGGCGACCGCGGCGGTCACCGCCGGATGGCTCTCCAGCGCGGACTCGATCTCGCCCAGCTCGATCCGGTGGCCGCGCACCTTCACCTGGTGGTCGACCCGGCCGAGGAACTCCAGCGTCCCGTCCGGCCAGTACCGGCCCAGGTCGCCGGTGCGGTACCAGCGCTCCCCGGCGTCGGTGACGAAGCGCTCGGCGGTGCGCTCCGGGTCCCCGTGGTAGCCGAGCGCCACCCCGGCGCCGCCGATCCACAGCTCGCCGGGGACCCAGTCGGGCCGGTCCCCGCGGTGGCCGTCGACCACCCGGTAGCACTGGTTGCGCAGCGGGAAGCCGTACGGGATGGAGGTCCAGCCCGCCGGCACCTCGGCCACCTCGAAGGCGTTCGACCAGATCGCCGCCTCGGTGGCGCCGCCCAGCGCGACCAGCCGGCACCGGCCGGCGCCGGCGGCGGCGAGCCGTCCGGGCAGGTCCAGCCCGACCCAGTCGCCGGAGACCAGGGCCAGCCGCAGCGCCGGCGGCAGCTCGCCGCCGGCGTCGGTGAGCAGCATGTCCAGCAGGGCGGGCACGCTGTTCCACACGGTGACCCGGTGGGCGCGGGCCAGCCGCAGCCAGGCCGCCGGGTCGCGCCGCTCGTCCTCGGCCGGCAGCACCACGGTGCCCCCGGCGGCAAGCAGCCCGAAGATGTCGTAGACCGACAGGTCGAAGTCGAGGGCGGAGACGGCCAGCACCCGGTCGGCGGGGCCGACGGCGTACCGCTCGCTGACGTCCTCGACGGTGTTCACCGCGCCGGCGTGCGAGATCACCACGCCCTTCGGCGCGCCGGTGGAGCCGGAGGTGTAGATGACGTACGCGGGCCGGTCGGGCGACACCGGGACCGGGTCGGCCGGCTCGTGCTCGCGCGCGCGGTCGAGGAACTCCGCGTCGACGACGACCCGGGCGCCGCTGTCGGCGACGATCCGCTCCCGGCGCAGGGCGGGGTGGTCCACCCCGACCGGCACGTACACCGCGCCGGCGGCCAGCACGCCGAGCACCGCGACCACCTGTCCGGGGCCCTTGGGCAGGGTGACCGCCACCCGGTCGCCGGGGGCCGCCCCGGCGGCGCGCAACGCGGCGGCGACCCGCCGGGCCCGGTCGGCCAGCTCGCCGTAGCGGAGCACGCCGTCGGCGCCCCAGGCGAGCGCGGGGGCGTCGGGCCGGGCCGCCGCGACGGCGAGGAAGCCGTCGTGCAGCAGCCGGCCGGACCGCGGGCCGGCGGTGGCGTTGACCCGCCGGCGGACCGCGGCCTGCGCGGGCGGCAGCGGCACCCGCACCGGCGCCGCCCAGTCGGCCTCCCCGGCCAGCCGGACCAGCAGCTCCCGGTACGCGGCGAACATCGCGTCCAGCACACCGGGGCAGAACACCTCGTCGACGGCGTCCCAGTTGAGCAGCAGGCCGCCGTCGTGCTCGGTGACCTGGTGGTCCAGCCAGACCTGGGGGGTCTGGGACAGGCCGGTGCGGTACTCGCCGAACGGGGTGCGCAGGTCGAAGCGGTGTTCGGTGGCGTCCCGGACGCCGAGCGTGCTGGTGAACACCACCGGCATCAGCACCTCGGGGACGCCGGTGCGGCGGGCCAGCTCGCGCAGGACGGAGATGCCGGAGAAGGCGCTGTGCTCCATGTCGGACCAGACCTGCCCCTGCAACCGGCGGGCCGCCGCGGCGAAGCTCTCCCCCGGCTCGGGCCGGTCGGCGACCAGCAGCAGCGAGGTGAAGTCGCCGACCACCCGGTGGATGTCCGGGTGCACCTCGGGCCGGTCGAACAGGGTGAAGTTCAGGGTGAACTCCTCGGCCGCGCTCCAGGCCCGCAGCACGGCGGCGAAGGCCGTGGCGACCACTGTGGAGCCGGTGACGCCGTGCCGGGCGGCCCGGTCGGTCAGCCGCCGCCAGTCGTCGGCGCCGAGCCGGCACTCCCGGCGGCGGAACCGGTGCCCGGACAGCTGGGCCGGGTCCCGGGCCAGCGGCAGCTGCGGCGCCGGGGGCAGCTCGTCGATCCGCTTGAGCCAGTGGTCCCGGGCCGCCTCCCGGCGGGCCGGGTCGACCGGGTCGGCGACCAGCACGTCCCGGAAGGCGACCCCGATCGGCGGCAGCTCCGTCGCCGGGTCGGCGTAGAGCCGGGACAGCTCGGAAAAGACGATCATGATGCTGAGCGCGTCCAGCACCAGGAAGTCGAGGCTCACCCCGAGCCGGGTGGCGCCATCGGCGGAGCGGACCGCCCGGAGGTCGAACAGCGGCCAGGTGTCGGTGGCGAAGACGTGGTGCGCCATCTCCGCGCGCATCGCGGCGACCCGCGACGCCGGGTCCGCGCCGGCGTCGGTCACCGGGATCCGCACCGGTGGCACCTCGGGCAGGATGCGCTGCCGGCCGTCGTCGTCGAAGACCGCCCGCAGCATCTCGTGCCGGGCCACCAGCCGGTTCCAGGCCGCCTCCAACCGGTCGAGGTCGACGTCGGAGCCCTCGAACTCCCAGTACCAGTGCGAGCCGACCCCGCCGAGGGTGAACTCCGGCCGCCGCCCCAGCCAGTACGCGCGCTGCACCTCGGTGGCCTCGAACGGCTCGTGCCGGCGGGCCTCGTCAGCCCGGATCGACACCCCGGCGGCGGGGACCGGCCGGCCCCGGGTGAGGTGCGCGGCGAACTCGGCCAGCGTCGGCGTGGCGAAGAGCTGGGTCAGGCTGGCGTCGGCGTACCCGGCCTGGCGCAGCGCGGCGATCACCCGGGTGGCGAGCAGGCTGTTGCCGCCGAGGGCGAAGAAGCTGTCGGAGCGGCCCACCGTCGGGTTCTCCAGCAACTGCGACCAGATCGCGGCGAGCCGCGTCTCGGTCTCGCCGCGCGGCGGCTCGGTCTCGTGCCGGCCGGGCGCGCCGGCGAGCCGGCCGGCGATCGCCCGCCGGTCCACCTTGCCGTTGGCGTTCAACGGCAGCGTGGTCAGCTGCGCCACCTGCCGGGGGACCATGTGCTCCGGCAACCGCTGGCGCAGGTGCGCGACCAGGTCGTCCACGGCGACGTCGGGGCCGGCCGGGACCAGCGCCACCGCGAGCCGGCGCGGCTCCTCGACCACCAGCGCGACCGCCCGGGCGACCCCGGGGTGCGCCCGCACCGCCGCCTCCACCTCGCCGAGGTCGATCCGCTGGCCGAGCAGCTTCACCTGGAAGTCGGTGCGGCCGAGCAGCTCCAGCGTGCCGTCCGGGTGGTACCGGCACAGGTCGCCGGTGCGGTACCAGCGGTGACCGTCCCGCTCGACGAAGCGCCGCGCGGTGCGCGCCGGGTCACCCCGGTAGCCGAGACCGACCCCCACCCCGCCGAGCCACAACTCGCCCGGCACCCAGTCCGGGCGGTCCCGGCCGCGCGCGTCGACCACCCGGACCCGCTGGTTGCGCAGCGGCGCCCCGTACGGCACGGACCGCCAGTGCGCCGGCACCCCGGTCACCTCGTGCCAGGTGGAGTGGATGCCCACCTCGGTCGCCCCGCCGAGGGCGACCAGCCGGCAGCCCGGGGCGTGGGCGGTGAGCCGGTCGAACAGGTCGAGCCCGACCCAGTCCCCGCCGAGCAGGGCGAGGCGCAGGCCGCGCAGCTGCCCCGGCCGCGCGGTGCTGAGCAGCATGTCGAGCAGGGCGGGCACGCCGGTCCAGACGGTGACGCCGTGCCGGTCGACCAGCTCGGCCCAGCGCTGGGCGTCGCGGCGGGCCTCCTCGGGCGGCAGCACCAGGGCGCCGCCGGCGGACAGGTAGGCGAAGAGCTCGTACACCGACCAGTCGTGCTCCAGCGAGGTCACCGCGAAGCCGCGGTCGTCCGCGCCCACGCCCCACCGGTCGCCGATGTCCTCGATGGTGTTCGCGGCGGCCCGGTGGCTCATCTCCACGCCCTTCGGCGCTCCGGTGGAACCGGAGGTGTAGATGACGTACGCCAGGTCACCGGGCTCGACCTCGACGGCCGGGGCGAGCGGGTCGGTGCCGGCCGCCTCCTCCACGGTCAGCACGGTGAGCCCGTCCGGCCAGGACAGCGCGTCCCGGGTGGCGGCGTCGGTGAGCACCAGCCGGGCGCCGGCGTCGGCGTGGATCGCGGCGCGCCGGCGCACCGGCTGGCCGGTGCCGACCGGGACGAACGCGGCGCCCGCGCGCAGGATCCCGAGCACCGCCGCCACCTGCGCCGGCCCCCGGGGCAGCGTCACCGCCACCGGGTCGCCCGGGCGGCAGCCGTGCCGGGCCAGCAGGCCGGCCACCCGGTCGGCCCGCCCGGCCAGCGCGCCGTAGCTGAGCGTCTCGCCGTCGCCCCAGGCCAGCGCGACCCGGTCGGGCCGCTGCGCGGCGTGCCGGAAGAACGACTCGTGCAGCCGGCGGACCCGCTCCGGCCCCGCGGTGCGGTTCAGCGCCGCCCGGCGGGCCGCCTGGGCGGCGGGGAGCAGGTCCGGGGTGGGCACGGACCAGTCGTGCTCGCTGGCCAGCCAGTCGAGCAGCCGCAGGTACGCGTCGAACATCGCGTCCAGCACGCCGTCGCAGAACAGCTCGTCGACCGCGTCCCAGTTGAGCAGCAGCCCGCCGGCGTGCTCGGTGACCTGGTGGTCGAGCACCACCTGGGGCGCCTGGGAGATGTTCCAGCCGAGCGTGCCGAAGTGTTCGGTGACCTTGCGGTTGAACAGCTCGCCGAGGCCGAGCGCGCTGGTGAAGACCACCGGCGCGAGCGTCTGCGGGGCGCCGTCGCGGCGGGCCAGGTCCCGCAGCACCTCCAGGCCGGAGTACGCCGAGTGCGCGGCGTCCGCGGTGAACCGGGCCTGGGTCCGGCGGACCAGGTCCAGGAAGGAGTCGCCGGGCGCGGTGTGCACCCCGAGGATGAGCAGGTTGCTGAAGTCGCCGACCAGCAGCCCCACGTCGGGGTGGATCGGCTCGCGGTCGAACAGCGGCACGTTGAGCAGGAAGTCCGGCTCCTCGCTCCAGCCGGCGAGCACCTCGCTGAACGCCGCCGCGAACACCATCGACAGGGTCACGCCGTGGTCCCGGGCGCGGTCGGCGAGCCGGGCCCAGCGGTCCGCGGAGAGCCAGTGGTGCCGGCGGGTGACCCGGTGCCGGGTCAGCTTCTCCGGCGCCACGGCCAGCGGCAGCCGGGGCGCCCTGGGCAGCTCCGGCAGGCGCCCGGCCCAGTGACGTTCGGCCTCCGCCCGCCCCGGCACCGGGCGGGCCCGGCGGTCGGCGAGGTAGCGCGGGTAGCTGTACCCGATGGCGGGCAGCGGGGCACCCGGGTCGGCGTAGAACTCGGCGAGGTCGTTGATGATGATCCGGAAGCTGAGCGCGTCCGCCACCAGCATGTCGATGTTCAGGTGCAGCCGGGTACGCCCGTCCGGCAGCAGCGAGACGCCGACGTCGAACACCTCGCCCCCGGCCACGTCGAAGCGCCGGTGCGACAGCTCGTCGCGGATCCGGGTCAGCTCCGCCTCGACCCGCGCCGGCGGCAGCCCGCGCAGGTCGTGCACGCCTGCGCCGGGCCAGCTCGGCTCGGGTTGGATCTGCTGGCGCCCGTCGCCGAGCATCCGGGCCCGCAGCATGCCGTGCCGGCGCAGCAGCGCCCGGGCGGCGGCGCCCAGCCGGTCCGGGTCGACCGCCGCCCCGTCGAGTTCGGCGTAGAAGTGGGTGGCCACCCCGCCGAGGGTGAGGTTCTCCGCCCGCCCCACCCAGTACGCGTGCTGCATGGTGGCCAGCGGAAAGGGCGCGCTCTCGTCCACCTCGACGTGAGCGGGGGCGGCCGGCGCGGCCGGGGCCGCCTGCCGCTGCGCGACGAGGTCCTGCCACTGCGCGAAGGTGGGGCGGGCGAACAGGTCGGCGAACTTCACGTCCACCCCGGCGGCCCGCCACCGGGCGGCCAGCCGCATCACCTTCATCGAGTCCAGGCCGACGGCGATCAGGTCGCCGCCGGCGTCGTCCAGCGCCGTCTCGCCGCCCACGAGTTCCGCGATGTCGGCGCGCATCCGGTCCACCGTCAGTGGCGTCCCGGTGGCGGGCAGGGTGCTGTGGCTGTCCATCGGTCTCCCCGGGGTGGAGGGGTCGGGCGGCTTCGGGACGGGTCGCGGGACGTCAGGCGGCGCTCTCCGCCCGCTGGCGCAGGTGCTCGGCCACGGCGAGCCACTCCTCGGCGATCGCGCAGGCCAGGTCGGCGATGGCGTACGCGCAGTGCGGCGCGATGGAGTGCACGACGGTTTCCCAGCCGTCGGTGCAGCCGGCCCGCGCGTCGAGCCACCGCAGGAGGTTACGTCCGCTGTCGGTGAACCGGACAGACGGATCACGGCGCAGGTTGCGCAGGATCGTCTCCCGGTCGCGCAGCGGTCCGCCGCGCGCGTTCATCAGCCGGCGCAGCTCCCGCTCCGGGCTCGGCGGCTCCGGGCGGGGGCGGTTACCGCGCTGGCGGGGCGGGATCGGGTCCTCCCCGCGGCGGATCCGTTCCCGCACGTCCCGGGCGGTGCCGGGCGAGATGCCGGCGCACCGGGCCACCTCGCGCAGCGAGGCGTCGGGGCGGAGCGCGAACAGCTCCCCGGCCCGGCGGCGCCCGTCCGCGCCGTTGACCGGCCGGACCCGGCCGTCGCGGCCGATCCGGCTGTGCAACTGAGGCTGGTCCACAGTTGCCCCCCGCCGGATGACGCCGACGGTCTTGGCGGACAGACCGGTGACGCCGGCGATCGCCCGGTCCGACCACTGTGGATGCGAACGCAGGATCCGGGCGGCGGCGGCTTCCCGGTCGGCCAGCGAGAGCGGCAGTCCGTGGGTGATGTTGGTCTCCACGGCGATCACGAACGCCGCGTCCTCGCCCCCGTCGTAGAGCCGGCAGGCGATCTCCTCCTGGCCGCGGAGCATCGCCGCGCGCAGCCGGTGCATGCCGTCGATCACCCGCAGCGTCTGCCGGTGCACCAGGATCGGCGGCAGGTCGGCGTCGGAGTCGGCGAGCATCCGGACGTGCTGGTCGTCCTCACCGGAGAGCCGGGGCGAGTCCGCGGGCAGCAGCTTGCCGATCGGCAGCATGGTGACGGGGTGGTTCTCGGGCGATGGGGACGGCTTCGGGATCCGTGGCGGCAGCAAGGGTCGCTTGACCTCCGACTCCGAGATCGAGGTGGGCATGAGCTGGTGTGCGGGCATCGACAAGGCACTCCCCCGAGTTGTCTTGAATGCAACTTCGCCTGCGCTTTGTCCGGTCCGTTCGACCAATTCGATTCGCCAATTGGCACAGTGCGCCCGTAAATGGACAGTTGCGACTCAGCCCCCTACTGCAACGTGCCGTTACCGGGCGCGGACACAAAGCTATGAACGCGAGCGCCCGGACGCAATCGGCATCGGGTGCCACATTGACATCTGTTGGTTATCTGACGATGACGGGCGGTCACATTTTTTCGACCGCAGCTTTCTCGCCAGGGGCGCGGGGGCCCACTATCTTGCTGCCCATGGCTCATCGGGAGGCGCCGGCATCCATCGGTCAACGTCTACTGTGGTTCCTGGAGCACTACCGCCCGGACACCGCATCGCTGAACTGCCCCGTCGTGTGCAAGCTGCACGGCCCGCTCGACGTCACCGAGCTCCAGGTGGCCCTGGGCCGGCTGACCCGGCGCCACGAGGCGCTGCGGACGACGCTGGTGCGCCGCGGCCGGGAACTCGTCCAGCACATCCACGACGAGCTGCCGCCACCGTTCGAGGTGGTGCCGCTGGCGGCCGAGCCCGGCCGGCTCGACGCGGTGGTCGCCGAGGCCGTCGAGCGGGAGCTGCACACGCCGGTGGACGTGGGCCGGTATCCGCTGCGGGTCACCCTGTGGCGGCTCGGCCCGGACGAGCACATGCTCTGCCTCAACATGCACCACCTGGTCTCGGACGCCTGGTCGTGCGGCATCGTGCTGCAGGACCTGATCCGGTTCCTCGATGCCGGGCCGGACGGCGACCCCGGGCTGCCGCCGGTGCAGTGGCAGTACCCGGACTTCGCCCGGTGGCAGCACGAGCAGCTGACCAGCGGCGCCCTCAAGGTGCACCAGGACTACTGGACCCGGCAGCTGCGCGACATGAAGCTGGTCGACCTCCCCCCGGCGGTGCCGAACGCCGCCGGCGCCCGACCCACCGGCATCGAGGTGGCCACGATCGACGCCGGGGTGTTCAACCGGCTCAAGGCGGTGGCCCGGGGCGAGCGGACCACGCCGTTCGCGGTGATGCTCTCGCTGTACTACCTGCTGCTGGCCCAGCGCACCGGGCAGACCGACATCTCCGTGGCGTCGCTGTTCGCCAACCGGTCGGTCAAGGGCGTGCAGACCACCGTCGGCTTCTTCGCGAACATGGTGGTGCTGCGCAACCAGGTCGACCCGGACGCCCCGTTCGTCGAGGTGGTCCGCCGGGTCCGCGGCACCGTCATCGACGGCTTCCTGCACGAGGGCATCCCCTACCAGATGCTGCCGCTGAACCTGCAGAACACCTCCGGCCGGGTCGACGACGTGGTGTTCCAGATGCTGCTCACCCCGCCGCCGGGCACCAAGGTGCAGGCCCGCGGCGTGGAGTTCGAGCTCTACACGCCGGACTCGCTGGGCAGCCGGTTCGGCCTGGAGCTGGGCCTGATCCCCCAGCACACCGGCGCCTGCCAGGCGATGCTCTTCTACACCACGGACCGGTTCCGGCCGGCCTGGGCGAAGGAGTTCCTGGCCGACTACCTCACCCTGGCCCGGGCGGCGGCCGCCCGGCCCACGGAGCCGCTCAGCCTGACCCGGGTGTGACCGTGCTCCGCTACGACGAGGCGGAGGTCGCCGGTCTCGCGGACCCGTACCCGCACTACGCCGAGCTGCGCGCCGCCGGCCGGGTGCTGCCCGCCGGGCCGGGCGCCTGGGCGGTCACCCGGCACGCCGACGTCACCGCGCTGCTGACCGACCCGCGGCTCAGCCACGAGTTCCCCGACCTGGTCTACCGGCTCTCCGGCGAGCCGGACGAGCTGACCGGGTTCTTCCGGGCCACCGTGCTCAACCGGGACCCGCCGCAGCACGCGACGCTGCGCCGGGCGATGGCCCGTACGGTCAACCCGCGGACCGTGGCGGCGCTGCGGCCGCGGATCGTGCAACTGGTGACGGAGCTGTTCGAGGCGATGGCCGACGCGCCCGCGGCGGACCTGGTCGCCGACCTGGCGTACCCGCTGCCGGTCACGGTGGCGGCCGAGCTGCTCGGCATCCCGGTGGCCGACCGGGCGGAGGCGCAGCCGCACGCCGTCGCGCTGGGGCGGATGTTCGGCTCCGGCGCCCCCACCGAGCGGGAGCGGGCGGACGCCGTCCGGGCGGTCGGCTGGCTGCGCGGCTACGTCGGCGGGCTGCTGCGCGAGCGGGCCGGCCGGGACGGCGACGACATGTTGTCGCACCTGCTCCGGGACGCCGAGGCGACCGGGAGCATCAGCCGCGCCGAGCTGGTCGACAACGTCATCTTCCTGTTCTTCGCCGGCTTCGAGACCACCACCAACCTGCTCTCCACCGGCGGCGCGCTGCTGCTGCACCGACCGGAGCTGCTGGACCGGCTGCGCCGCGACCCCGGCCTCGCGCCCGGCGCGGTGGAGGAGTTCCTGCGCTGGGACTGCCCGATCCACGCCACGTCCCGGGTGGTCCGCGAGCCGGTCACCGTCGGCGACCGGGTGATCCGGGCCCGCCGGGTGGTGGTGCTGCTGCTCGCCTCCGCGAACCGCGACGAGCGGCGGTTCCCCGAGCCGGACCGGATCGACCTGGGCCGCTCCCCCAACCCGCACCTGGCCTTCAGCTCCGGCCCGCACCACTGCCTCGGCGCCACTCTGGCCCGGGTCGAGGGCGCGGCCGTCTTCGACCACCTCGCCACCCGGCTGCGCCGGATCGAGGCCACCGGCCCGGCCCGCCGCCGCGCCGGACTGGGCTTCCGGGGTTACGACCGGGTCCCGGTGCGCGTGGTGTGCAAGTGAGGAAAGGCGTCAGTCAGCCGGCGAAGGTGACCGGCAGCCGCTTCAGGCCGTTCATGAAGTTCGACTCCAGCCGGACCGCGGGGCCGGTGCGGCGCAGCCGGGGCAGGTGCGCCGCCAGCTCCTCGAAGAGCACCGCGGCCTCCACCCGGGCCAGATGCGAGCCGAGGCAGAAGTGCGGCCCGACGCCGAACGCGACGTGCGGGTTGGGACTTCGCTCCAACAGGAAAGTTTCCGGTCGATCGAAGACCGTCTCGTCCCGGTTGGCGGAGATGTAGTACAGCACCACCTTGTCCCCGGCCCGGATCCGTTGCCCGGCCAGCTCGGTGTCGACCACCGCGGTACGGCGGAACTGCATGATCGGCGTCGTCCAGCGCAGCATCTCGTCCACCGCGGTGGGCACCAGGTCCGGCCGGCGGGCGAGCCGGTCGGCCAGGTCGGGACGGTCGGCCAGCAGGTCGAGGCCGCCGGAGATCAGATGCCGGGTCGTCTCGTTGCCGGCCACCACCAGCAGCAACCACAGGTGGCAGTACTCGCTCTCGGTGAGCCGGCGGCCGTCCACCTCGGCGGTCACCAGCCGGCTCACCAGGTCGTCGCCCGGGTCGCGCCGGCGGGCCTTCGCCGCGGTGAGGGCGTAGCCGAACGCCTCCACGAAGGTCTGCTTGAACACCTCCACGTCGCCCCCGCCGAAGGCCGGGTCGTCGAAGCCGACCAGGTTGTTGCTCCAGCGCAGGAAGAGGCCGCGGTCCTCGCGGGGGATCCCGAGCAGGTCGGCCAGGACCAGCAACGGCAGCTCGGCGGCGATCGCCGCGACCGCGTCCACCGGATCACCGGCGGTGGCCCGCCGCGCGATCTGCCGGGCGTGCTCGGCGATGGCCGCGCGCATGCCGCGTACCACCGGGGCGGTGAACGCGGCGGTGACCACCCGGCGCAACCGGGTGTGCGCGGGCGGGTCCATCCCGACCAGCAGCTGCCGGGAGCGCTCCAGGTCGGCCCGGGAGGTCGGGTCGGCGAGGAACGCGCCGCGCTCGGCGGAGGAGAAGACCTCCGGCCGCCGCGACGCGGCCACCACGCCCGCGTGCCCGGTGACCGCCCAGTACCCGCCGACCCGCTGCACCACCGTGCCCCGGGCCGAGTGCCGCCGCAGCGGCACCTCCGCCACCCAGCTCACCGGCGCCTCCCGGCGGCGGCGGGCGAACTCGGCGAACGGCGGACCGTCCAGGTAGGTGGCCGGGTCGGCGAGGCTGCCGGTGGCAGCGGCGGCCCGGGTCAGCTGCGGGCTCACCGGACGGACACCTCCGGCCGCTGGCCGGCCCGGCGGTGCGGCGGCGCCGGCTCCGGGCGGTCGCCGTCGGGCCCGGCCAGCAGGCCCCGCCGGCGCAGCGCCGGCATCACCCCCTCGCCGAACCAGTACGCCTCCTCCAGGTGCGGCTGCCCGGACAGGATCAGGTGGTCGAGCCCCTGGGCGTGGTACTCGGCGATCCGGTCGGCGACCTCCTCGTGCGACCCGACCAGCGTGATCCCCGGTCCCTGGCGGACCAGGCCGTACCCGGCCCACACGTTCGGGTAGATCTCCAGCCGGTCGGTACGGCCACCGTGCAGCGCCGCCATCCGGCGCTGCCCCTCCGAGTCGCTGCGGCGGAACCGCTCCTGGGTCCGGGCCACCAGCGCCGGGTCCAGGTTGGCCACCATCGCCTCCGCCACCGCCCAGGCCTGCTCCGAGGTGTCCCGGCTGATCACGTGGAACCGGGTGCCGAAGGCGATCTCCCGCCCCGCCTCGGCCGCCAGCGCCCGCACCCCGGCGACCAGCGAGCCGGTCTGCCCCGGCAGCTCGGCCCAGGTGAGGAAGACGTCGGCCCGGCGCGCCGCGACCTGCTGCGCGGCGGCGGAGGAGCCGCCGAGGAAGATCGGCGGCGGCTCGGGGCGGCGCATCACCGTGGCTCCGGCCACCCGGTAGTGCTCCCCGTCCAGGTCCAGCGGCCCCGACCAGGCGCCGCGCAGCACGGCGAGGAACTCGTCGGCCCGCGCGTACCGCTGGTCGTGGGCCAGCCAGTCGCCGTAGCGGTGCTGCTCCTCCGGGTCGCCGCCGACGACCACGTTGAGCAGCAGCCGCCCGCCGGAGATCCGCTGGCAGGTGGCCGACATCTGGGCGGCCAGGGTGGGCGAGAGCAGCCCGGGGCGGAACGCGACCATGAAGCGCAGCCGGGCGGTGCGCTGGCTCAGCGCCGCCGCGACCAGCCACGGGTCCTCGCAGAAGATGCCGAACGGCACCAGCGCGCCGGCGAAGCCCAGCCGGTCCACGGCGCCGGCCACCTGGGCCAGGTAGTCGATGTCGGGGTCCCTGCGGAGCGTGGCCACGCCGGGCGGCCCGCCGGCGCGCGGCTTCGCCACCTCCCGGCCGTCGCCGTGGGCGGGGATGAACCAGTAGAGCTGCAGAGACATGGCGCCCCCCGGGTGAGCGAACGGGCACGCACCGTTCAGCGCGATCGTCCGGAACCCTCACATCCGTCGGTCCGCGCCGTCAACGCGGCCGGATCCAGCACGAGCACGGGCTTGACCGCCGCGCCGGCCAGCAGGTCGGCCAGCGCCGCCTCCGGTTCGTCGAACGACCGGTAGGCGACCAGCTCGTGGAAGGGGAACCGGCCCTGCTCGGCCAGGCGCAGCAGCGCCGGCACCAGCTCCTCGGGGCGCCCCTCGCCGCCGAGCGAGCCCTGGATCCGCTTGCCGCGCAACATGGTCTGCTGGTCCACGGTGAACGTCTCGCCGGGCCGGGCCGCCCCGACCAGGCAGCACGTCCCCGGCATGCCGACCGCGTCGACGGCCTGCCGGACGGCCCGGGGGTCACCGGTGCACTCCACGGTCACGTCGGCCGGCCCGCCGCAGCGCTCCCGTACGGCCCGGGCCACGTTGCGGACTCCGGTCACGTCGACGGTGTGCGTGGCGCCGTACCGGCGGGCCAGGGCCAGCCGCGCCGGATCGCGGTCGACGGCCACGATGGTGGTGGCCGCCGTGCACCGGGCGGCCATGACGGCGGCCAGGCCGACCGCGCCGACGCCGAACACCGCCACCGAGGCGCCGGGGTCCGGGCGGGCCGCGTACAGCACCGCCCCCGCCCCGGCGGTGATCCCGCAGCCCAACGCGGCGACGGCGGCCAGCGGCAGGCCGGTGCGCACCGGCACCAGCGCCCCGGCCGGCAGCACGGTGTGGCTGGCGAACGAGGACTGGCCGAAGAAGCGCCCGGCCACCACGCTGCCGTCGGCGCGGCGGAAGACCGGGCCGCCGTCCGGGCGGCGACCGCCGAAGAGCAGGCCGGGCAGGTCGGTGCAGTACCGCGGCCGGCCGCCCCGGCAGTGCCGGCAATGCCCGCAGGCCGGCCAGCCGAGCAGCACGGCCTCGTCGACGGCGGGCGACGACACTCCCGGCCCCACCTCGACCACCCGCCCGACCCCCTCGTGCCCGAGCACGCCGGGCAGCGGAAAGGCCGACCGGCCGGACCGGGCGTCGGTGTCGGTGCGGCAGACCCCGGAGGCGACGATCCGCACCAGCACCTCACCCGGCCCCGGGCCGTCGAGCCGCAGCTCCTCCAGCCGCAGCGGGTGGTCGGGAGCGGGCGCGACCGCGGCGGTCACCCGCATCGTCGCCGCCTCCGCCCGACCGCCACGGCGCGAGGATAGGTGGACCGGCGCCGTGCGTGCGACATCGCGCAATCCGGCCGCGTTGTCCCCGGTCGGCGACGGCACATAGCCTCGACAGCCACCGTCAGAGGCCGACCGGTCAGGGGATGCTCATGCAACCGGCGATTGTCGACCGTATCGAGGACATGTACGTCAAGCACCAGGCCGACCCGTACCCGATGTACCGGGAATGGCGGGACAAGGGCCCGGTCGTGGTGGACGCGGACGGAAAGGTCGTCGTCCTGGGCCACGACGACGCGAAGGCCACGCTGGCCGATCCCGCCGTCAGCGTCGACCCGCGGGACAGCCGCTGGTACCAGCAGCGGGCCGCGGCCGGCGAGGTCAGCGCCGAGGAGGAGCAGCGGTACGCCGACGCTCCGTTCATCGAACTGAATCCGCCCGAGCACACCCGGCACCGGCTGCTGGTCGGGCAGGCGTTCGCGGCCCGGGCCGCCCGGGCGGCGGAACCCACCCGGCGGGTGGTGGACGGGCTGCTGGACCGGCTCGCCGCCGGCACCGGCTGCGACGTGGTGCGGGAGTTCGCCTACGCGATCCCGATCCGGGTGCTGTGCGAGTTGTTCGGCATCGCCGACGAGGACGACCGGCAGCGCGTCCAGGACTGGTCGCACTTCATCTCCCGCTCGATGGACCCGTCCAACCCGGTGGACCCGGCGGAGGTGGACCGGGTCTCCGGCGAGCTGCGCGGCTACCTGGAACGGCTGGTCGACGCCCGCGCCGCCGAGCCGGGGGACGACGTGGTCAGCGCCATGCTGGCCAGCCACAGCGGCGACCAGCGGCTCACCCGGGCCGAGGTGGTCAACGGCCTGTGGCTGCTGGTCGTCTCCGGACACGAGACCACCAGCAGCCTGATCGCCAGCGGGCTCTACAGCCTGCTCACCGACCCGGCGCTGGCCGACCGGATGCGGGCCGAACCGGAGAAGATGCCGGGCCTGGTCGACGAGCTGCTCCGGCTGACCCCGCTCGTGCAGTGCCTGTGGCGACACGTGAAGCAGGACACCACGCTGCCGAGCGGGGCGCGGCTGCGCGCCGGCGACACCGTGGTGATCGTGCTCGCCGAGGCGAACCGGGATCCGGAGCGGTTCACCGATCCCGACCGGCTCGACCCGGACCGCACCGAGCAGCACCTGAGCTTCGGCGCCGGGCCGCACTACTGCCTCGGCGCCACCCTGGGCCGGCTGCAGGCGAACCTCGCGCTGTCGGCCTTCCTGCGCCGGGTGGTGGCGCCCGAGCTGGCCGCCGAGCCGCCGGGCACGCCGCGGGCGCTGGGTGGGCTCACCTCGCTGCCCATCCGGTACGCGCGGGTGCGCCCGGCCGGCTGAGCGCGCGGACGCCGAAAGGGCGGGGCGGCCGAGGCCGCCCCGCCCCTTGTCGTGCCGGTCAGTAGCGGTAGTAGTCGGCCTTGTACGGCCCCTCCACCGGCACGCCGAGGTAGGCGGCCTGTTCCTTGGTGAGGGTGCTGAGCTTGGCGCCGAGGGCGTCCAGGTGCAGCCGGGCGAC